>CAIZGA010000165.1 GCA_903932385.1 uncultured Acidobacteriota bacterium | reverse complement strand
GCTACAGTGGCCGGCGTGATTGGCGCGCGTCTGTGGCATGTGTTGGAAACGCCGCGCTGGTTCCTGATGCATCCCCGCGAGGAACTGCTGAGCCGCGCCGGTTTTGCGTGGTACGGCGGCCTGATTGCCGGCATTCTGGTGCTGCTGTGGCAGGGGCATGAGAAGGTGGATGGCAAGCGCATCGGCATGTTGAGGATGCTGGATCTTTCCGCACCCTCGGCGGCAATTGGTTATGGCGTTGGCCGCATCGGCTGCCTGCTCTCCGGCGATGGCGATTACGGCATCCCCACCAAAATGCCGTGGGGTGTGGATTTCAGCCATCCCTGCCTGGCAACGCCAACGCCCGGTATTCTGCAGCGTTGTTCCCTGGATCCGACCATGCCGGGAATTTTGTCCCAGCCTACACCGGTCTATGAATTTCTGGTGGCTGTGCTGCTGGCCTGGTGGCTTTGGCGTCGCGGCACTCCCAAGGACGGCGAAAGCCCGCGTCCGCTGGGGATGCTCACCGGCGAATATCTCATCCTCAGCGGCGTTGCGCGTTTTCTGGTGGAGTTTATCCGCCGCAATCCGCGCATCTTCCTGCACATGACCAACGCGCAACTTGCCAGCGTGCTGGCGATTCTTGCGGGCATTGTGTTGATGTGGTGGTCGCAGAAGCGCAATGAGCTTGTAACGGCCTGAAGCTACTGCAACCGTTTCAACCAGGCTTTGGCTGCATCGAGTTCCGCAAAGCGCCGTTCATCGGCCTGAAAGTCGCGTGAGTGAACGCAACGGCGGCCGCCGCGTGCAGTTACCGGATACTTCAGGTGCAGCATCTCGTGGTACAGCAGATATTCAATGGCATAGCGCGGCGTTCCGGGCCGGTCAAATACGCGGCTCACGACAATCGTGTTGTGTGCGGCATCGTAATGGCCAAGTAGCCGACGCGCATATTGCGTGCTCCACGTCAGCACCGGCTGGCCCATGAGTCCATTGAAGTAGCGCGCATTCAGCACCTGAAAAACTTCTTCCAAGTGATAGACATGTCCCGCCGCACCAACCAATTTTTTGCGCCCGCGTGACTGCCGGATGCGTTCTGTCTGCTCGCTGACGGACTTGCTGGTTGTGAAGCGGCGATAGCGTGTGTTCTGCGCGGCATCAATCGGTTTGCGATAGAGTTTGGCCAGCAGGATATGCGCAATCGCACGCAGAACATTTTCATCACTGCCTTCCAGCAAATCTGAAAGGCTCACATAGAGCCGCCCCTCGCGCAAACGAATCGTCGTATTCAACCCGGTGAATCGGCGAAAACGAATTTCGAGGACCGGCATCGGCGCACGCGGACGCAGCGCGCGATACTCTTCCTCAAACCAGCGGTAGAGTTCATTGCTATGGGGAACTATGGTGAAGCCGGCCATTCAGAGTGCAGCTCCGGACTCTTTCTGCTGCAATTGCAGTTTCCAGCCGAGTACTTTGGCCTTCAGCGCGGCGGCCTCTGCCTCCGGGATGCGACCCATGTGCTGGTACAGGATGGAAAGCGTGGTGTAGGCCAGAACATCTTCCGGAGCAAGCGCAATCAACTGCTGTGCGGTGGCCAGTGCTGCCTCGAATTCATTATTTTCTTCGAGCGCGCGGACCAAGCCATGCATCGCGTCCAGATAGCCGGGGTCGGCGGCGAGTGCGGCGCGGAAACCTTCAGCCGCAGAGGCAGCATCGCCAAATGCCATCTGCTCCAGTGCATGGTCATAGAGCGCTTCGGCGGTGGATGGAATCGGGTTCGTGCTGGCAGAATTTTCGCTCATGTGTAGCACTATGATAACGCCAGCCGAACACAGGCGTGTCACCGTGCAGGGGGAGCCCCTGGCGGTGGAGCAACAGAGTCTGTGCTCTTCATCCCCGGCAATGCAGTTGCGTCGGCTGCGCTGGCACTGGCACCCAGCGGGAGCAAAACAATATCCACGCGCCGGTTCTGCATGCGGCCTTCTTCGGTGTCATTGCTGGCCACAGGATGAAACTCCGCATAACCTGCTGCAGAAAATCGAGTGGCATCCATGCCAGGCATCTCAAGAAAATAATGCGCGATACGTGTGGCGCGCGTGGTGGAAAGTTCCCAGTTGGAGGCAAACTGCGCAGTGTGGATGGGACGGTTATCGGTATGGCCTTCTACGCGAATATTGTTCTTCGCCTTCGCAATCGCCTCACCAATTTTCTCCAGCGTTGGCAACGCTTGCTTGCGAATGTCTGCCGAGCCGGAAGCGAAGAAGCCGGCTTCATGCAGTGAAATCACTAGGCCGGCATTGGTCTCGCGCATACTTACGGCGTTGGATGCAATCTCGGTGGAGAGTGCCAGTTTCAACTCTTCACGCATCTGCTCCTGCGCGGTTTC
>CAIZGA010000164.1 GCA_903932385.1 uncultured Acidobacteriota bacterium | reverse complement strand
TTCAGGATGCCATCCACCTGCTTAAAGAAAACGGTAGGCTCTACCGTTGCAGAATAATCAGGCGCGGCGGTGGAAGATTTATCGAGCTCGATAGCATCGTAGGTGATGTTGGCTTCGGGTGCTTCTGCATCGGCCTGCTCAATGGCCTGTAGCGTGATGGTGTTGCTGCCGGCGTGAAGTAGAGCGTCGGGCAGAATGAATTCAACATCGGCGGAAGAGTAGACAGGGTTGAACGATGAGCTGCCCGGGTCGCCATTGTTGTAATCGAGTTTGGGATGCAGATAGAAGAGGCCACGCTTACCGTTGATGACGATACTGAGTGCGGGCGCGGCTGGATTTTCGAGCAGAACAGCGACATGCAGTTTGTAATGCGCGGCAGGCTGCGCGGGCAGCGTGAAGGTGATGGCGCGCGGCGCGGCGTCGAGATTGCTGCTTTGTGCATCCGCAGGCAACACCGCAGACTGCGAGGCGTACCAATCTTTTGCGGCGGTGCTTTGCGAAACGATGTAGTTCACCGGATGCGTAGGGCGGCCGGGTGCCAGCTCCACCGAGGAACGGTTGAATTCACCGATGCGAAAAACCACATCGCCAGCGGTGGATTGCGCAAAAAGCAAAGCTGGCTGTAAAACAGCCAGCGTGCCAAGTAGGACAAATTTTTTCAAGTTCGAGCCGACGTTCATGGCTTTCCTGCTGTTCATGACGATCTTTCTCCTGTGTTACACGATGCCGAGTTTTTTCTGGATCTGTTCCAGAGAAACGCCTTTGGTTTCCGGGAAAACAAAAAGTACGAGGAAGAACTGCAACACCATCATGCCGGCGAAGATGGCAAACGGCATGCCACCGGAACGCTGCGCCACATGCGGAAAGAAAAGTGTAATGACCGCGCAGCTGATCCAGTGCGCCGAGGTGCCGATGCTCTGGCCTTTGGAGCGCACGCGGTTGGGGAAAATTTCTGCGATGTAAACCCAGATGACCGAGCCCTGCGAGATGGCGAAGAAGAGGATGTACATCACCAGCATCACAACCAGCAGATTCTGATGGCTGTTGGTGAAGAAGATTCCAGCGACGCCGGAGAGCGCTATCACCATGCCCACGCTGCCGATGAGCAGTAGAGTTTTGCGGCCCAGCTTGTCAATCAGCGACATGCCGACGAAGGTTGCCAGCAGGTTGAAGAGGCCAATCAATACCGTTTGCAGGCCGCCGCTCATTTTGCTGAAGCCGGCGGAGGCGAAGATGAAGTTGGAGTAATACAGAATGGCGTTGATGCCGGAGAGTTGGTTCAGCAGGCCGATGGAGATGGCGAGGAAAATCGGCATGGCGTACATGCGCTTGAAGACGCTTTCCTGCGGCGCGCCTTTTTCACGATGAATCGAATCGATGATTTCCTGCAGCTCGGCTTCAGAGTTGGGCGAGCCCATCAACTTAAGTACGTCGAGCGCCTCATTGGTGCGGTTGGTGGTGACCAGCCAGCGCGAGCTGCGCGGGATGCCGTAGAGCATGAGCAGAAAAATCAGCGACGGCAAGATGGCGACGCCGAACTCGACACGCCATTCATTCACGCCCAACTGCAGCGTGGAGATGATGAAGTTGGAAAGATAAGCCAGCAGGATGCCGACCACAATATTGATTTGAAAGAGACCGACCATGCGCCCGCGCCATTTTGCCGGTGCGAGTTCCGCAATGTAGACCGGGCCGAGTACCGACGATCCGCCGATGCCGAGGCCGGCGATGAAACGCGCCACCATCAGCGAGTCCCAGTTCCAGGCGAAGGCGCAGCCAACTCCGGAGATGGTGTAGAGGATGGCCATGATGCGCAGCGCTTCGCGACCGCCGATTCTCTGGCCGAGCCAGCCGGAGCACATGGCACCGACCACGGTTCCCACCAAGCCGATGAATACCGTCAAGCCGAGTGTGTCTGCCGTGAGGTGGAAGACCTGGGTAAGTTGCTGCGTTGTGCCGGCGATGACGGCCGTATCAAAACCGAAGAGCAGGCCGCCGAGGGCGCCGACAATGGTTGCTTTCAAAAGATAACGATTCAAATGGATTCTCCCCGATACGCTTGCTGAGGCGTTGGCAGCAACGCGTGCAATACGATTGCCACCCTCGCCAATGTACACCGCGCGCGGGTTGAAGTTCCAGAGAGCCGTGCGTCAGGCGTGCTGGTCAGGAAAATTCGGCGAGAACATGGTTCCCTGTTTTCGTACCTGCAGCTTGCCGTCCTTCACCCAGTTTTCGCCGCGTTCGGCAAGATGCGCAACCAGACGCGCGCGCCACAACTCCAGCGTCTTGGCGTGTTCTGGTGAGGCTGCAAGGTTGTGCAACTCATGCGGGTCGGCCTGCAGATGGAAGAGTTGCTCCTCGCCATCATAGGCGTGGAAGATGTATTTCCATTTGCCGTCGGTGAGGCCGTTCCAATGATTGGTGACGCCGTAGCAGACGTTGTGTTCGAGATCGATGTATTCGCGCCAGTCGTCGGATTTGCCGCGCGCCAGCTGCAGCATGCTCTTGCCTTCTATGTGCGCGGGGATGGGAGCTTCAGCCACATCGAGAAATGTCGGCAGCAGGTCGCGGATTTCTACCGGGTTGGTAATCGTGCGTCCAGCGTGGCCGGTCTGCATGCCGGCAGCGGGACGAACGAGCATGGGAATGTGCGCGGAGGATTCATAGGCGTAGCTCTTACGCCACAAGTTCTGGTCGCCGAGCATGTCGCCGTGGTCGGAAAAGAAAACGATGAAGGTGTTCTCCAACATGCCGCGGGCTTCGAGCGCCGCCACCATGCGGCCCACCTGCTCATCCACATGCGTGATGGAGGCGTAGTAACCCTGGCGCGAATTGCGAATTTCTTCTTTGCTGAGTTTGCCGTGCCAGAGCGCATCGCTTTTGTCGCTGCGCGGTTCATAGCGCACAGCCCAGTCGCCCACTTGCGCTTCCGGTAGAGGTTTATCTTCGTACATTTTGAAAATCCGCTCGGGAGGATCATACGGGCAGTGCGGTCGTATGAACGACACCTTCAGGAAAAATGGTTCGGTGCGATCATACTGTTCGAGAAAACGAACGGCAGTGGTGCCCATCCAGTGGGTGGGGTGCAGTTCTTCCGGATACAAATAGGGTTTGCTGGTGCGGTCATTCCAGCCGAGGCCGGTTGCGTATGGGTCCTTGTCCGGCATCTGCGCCCAGAACCATGATTCATAATCGCAACGTTCCTGCAGCGGTTGCGGCTTGTTGTCTGCGCCGAACCACATCGGGCTGTGTTCATCACTGATGATGTGTTCATAGCCGTGCGAGTTGTTGATGGGGTTGTAGTGGTTCCTGCCGATGGTGGTGGTGTGGTATCCGGCGGCGGCCAGCGCAGAGGCCTTCTCAAACGGGTACGACTTCTTCGACATGTCTGAGTAGCCGAGCATGCCATTGCGCCAGGGACCGAGTCCGGTGAGCAACGCACTGCGCGCCGGCGTGCAGCTAGGCGTGCAGCTGTATGCATTTTGAAAACGAATGCCCTCGCGCGCGATGCGGTCGAGATGCGGTGTGTGCACCACTTTGTTGCCGTATGCGCCGACGCAATCGAAGCGCAGTTGGTCGGCCATAATCATCAGGATGTTTGGCTTGCCCTGATGCTTACGCGGCGGCAAAGCCGGTTTGGCAGCCTGTTGCGCTTCCAGCTTGATACCGCTCTGCAACAGTGCCGTGCCACCGAGTGCGATAAAACTGCGACGGTCCATAGTTCGGTTCCTTGTTAGACTGTGCGAAATTTAGCGGTGCGAATTCAATTGGTCCAGCACACGTTTTAATTCTTCCAGCTTCTGCCCAGCCTCGCTCAGCTTACCGGCGGCCGTCAAGCGCTGGTAGTCGTCGAAATCCTTGCCAGCCTGGGAAATCAAACCGTTGGTGTCTTTTTCAGGCGCTGGTGCTCCGGGAGTTTCCGGTGCAGCGGCTGCCGACGGTTGCGTGGAGGCGAGCGTTGAAACGCTGCCGCCGAAGAGCGAACCGAGTGCCTGCTCAAACGTCGGCCCGTAGGCGAGACGGTCCTGCAACGCGAGAACGACCAACCGCAGTTCCGGCATGGGGCTTTGCTGCGCCTGCAGATAAATCGGTTCGGCATAAAGCAACGCGCGGCCGGATGGAATGACCAACAAACTGCCGCGGCGAACGTGAGAACCTTGCTGGTTCCACAGCGTCAACTGGCCGGAAAGTTCGGCGTTCTGGTCGATGCGCGCTTCAATCTGTTGCGGGCCATCCACCAGTCGCGTCTTGGGAAAATCATAGACCACCGATGTGCCGTAGTTGGCGCCATCACTGCGCCCGGCAATCCAGCCGATGAGGTTGTTGCGGTTGGCGGGCGTGAATGGCAGAATCTCGACGAACTCCACATCTTTCTCATCGGGCAACTTCATCAGCACAAAGTTCGGCTGCATGGGCATGGCAGATTGTTCGCCATTGCTGTCAGTGCCGGTCTCGGTGGCCACAGTCCACAAATCTTCGCGATTGAAAAAGACCGCGGGATTGGTCATGTGATACAAGCCATAAACTTCCGCCTGCAGTTTGAGCAGCATCTCCGGATAGCGCACGTGTTTGTGCAGACCAGCGGGCATAGTGGAAGCGTCCTTGAACAAGTCAGGAAAGATGCGGCGATATGCGGCAAGAATCGGGTCCTGATTGTCGAAGACGTAGAAGGTGGTGGTGCCATCGTACGCATCCACTACCGCCTTCACGCTGTTGCGCATGTAGTTGATGCTCTGGCTGCCGAGCGTGTAATGGCTGGAATATGGATAGCTGTCGGATGTGGTGAAGGCATCCATCACCCATGAGAGGCGACCGTCTTCACCGAGAACGATGTACGGATCCTGATCGAAGGTGAGGAAAGGTGCGAGTGCGGCGACGCGATCGCGAACGTTGCGACGCATCAGCAGACGGCTTTGCGAGTTGATGTCGTCACTGAAAGGAACCTTGCCGAGATCGTTGCGTACGAACGCAATCAGGCAGCGACGAAGAAATCCGCCAAGTGTGATGCCGCCGGTACCTTCGTACGAAGTGAGGCTGTTGGTCGCGCCCTGGGGATAGTCAAATTCCTGCTGACGCGTTTTTACGTAGACGTCGTTGTCAGTCATCTCGCCGAAATAAATTTCCGGACGAGTGACATTGAGTCCATGCACGGAACTCTGCACCGGCATATTACTCAGCAACATGGTGGGCAGGCCTTCGGAGGTGAATCCGTTGACCGAGTTCATGGTGATGCCGTAGCCGTGTGTGTAGATTAATTTCTCGTTGATCCAGTTCCTGCTGCTCTCCGGCAGGCGGTCCACGTTCAACTCGCGTGCGGCCAGCATCACTTCGCGCAGGTTGCCGTCAATCACGTAGCGGTCAATGTCGATATCGGGAAAGTCATAATAGGTGCGGATTTCCTGCATCTGGCGCAGGGTGTCCTGCAGAGCATGCCAGTCCCACAGGCGAATGTTGTCGAGCGTGGCTTTATTCTCTACCGGTTCGGCGGCGGCCACGGTGGTCTCTGCGGGAAACTCACGCTGCTGAAATTTGTCGAGGCCATAGGCCGTCCGAGTCATCTCAATATTGTGTTCGATGTACGGGCCTTCACGAACAAGCTCATTCGGCTTGACCAGAAAGCTGGTGACATACCAGCCGACAAGGCCGAGTAGGAAATAACTAACAACCGCCGGCAGTGCTGCAGCAATCAACCATTTACCACGCGGCGTGCGGAAAGCGCTGACAGCGGCAATTAATCCGCCGAGCGCGAGCATGACTGAGACGAGTAGCAGGCCGGGGATGGTGACGTGGGCATCGGTGTACGTCACTCCCTGAAAGACTGTATGACCGTCAAGCAATTTCTGATAACGGCTGAGGTAGACATTCATCGCCAACACAAACAGCAGCAGAGAAGCCGCAATGGCGAGTCCACGCCAGGAGAGCGGCGCGGAGTTTGCCGGTCGTTCGCCAAGCACGCGGGTGCTGCCGGTGATGAAGAGAAACACCAGTGCCAACACGCCAATCATCACGGCCACGGTGAGCAGCCAACCGAGCAACAACTGCCAAGCCGGCAGGGTAAACAGATAAAAGCCGAGCGGCTTACCGAAGATGGGGTCGGCCGTGCCGGCGATATCTGCAGGGGCATGCAGGTAGAGCGCGATGATGTTCCACTGCGCGCTCAATGCAGAACCCGTCATCAACGCAATCAGCAACGGGCCGATGAGACCGGCAATATCCAGCACGGGGCGCACGGAAAGATTGACCTGCTGCCCGGCGATGAAGATGGAGTGCTCATTTGGGAGATCGTCTTTATGCGCGCGACGAAGAAGTAGAAATGCACCATAGAGAATGACGAAGGTTGCCGCAGCGAAGGCGCCGAAGACTGTCCAACGGATGGACTGCTGCTTCCAGAAAATTCCGGTATAGCCGAGCGAGTTGAACCAAAGCAACTCTACCCAATACGAGAGAGCCGCGCGCGCCACAAGCAGAAGAACAAAGAGAGCTGCACCAACCAACAGGAATTTCTTGATGCCGCTGCGCGTTGGCGGCGTAATGGTGTTGTCCGGCCATTCACCAACAGGCTCAATGGAGCCGGGGGTTTTGAACGAGGAATTCCTGTGGGGCGTATTTTGCGGGGGTTCGAACATGAGGACACCTCTAAACATCTGCTTCTACATAAGGAGAGAAGTTGCTCGAATTGTACAGGGCATGATGCGGCGATGCCATGATTGCGTCTGCTGTGCAAAATGAAATACTTTAACTTCTATGAGATACAAGCTTTTCTCGGTAGTTCCAGTATTGCTTAGCTGCATTGGCAGCGCACAGACAAAACCCGCTGCAGCAAACAGCGAAATTACCATCGCGCCGCCATCGAGTGCGATTGTTCGCTCCCATGTGATTGCGCCCGCGAACGAGCCCGCGATTTCGCAGGCAGAAAAGCTGCGCCTGATTCGCTCCCACATCAAATACGTCTTCGTGTTGTTCCAGGAAAACCGCTCCTTTGATTTTTACTTCTCAACCTATCCCGGCGCTGACGGACTTTATGCCGGCCCTAACGGCCCACGCAGCACGAGTGGGGTTGCGGGATTCACGCAGCCGCTGGTGAATACAGACGGAACAATCGGCACCATCACGCCATTCAGAATTCCAGCAAACATTACTGCGGCCGACGGAAGCACGGTGCCGCTCTATCCCGCCGATGTTGCGTCAGTGAACCACTCGCATGAAGCGATTGCCCGCAAGTTGGCGCTAGATGCCAACGGCATTGCGCAGAATTCTGAATACGCGTTGAGCGAAGAAGGCGTGACAATCATCAACGGCAGGCCTTCGAAAGCGCCGTCGCTCGAACGCAAACAATTCGGAGAACTGGTGATGAGCCACGTGGATTGCGACACTGCGCCGTTTCTCTGGCGTTATGCTGATCGATTCACACTCTTTGACAATTTCATGGATACGATTGTCGGGCCATCAACACCGAATGCCATTGCGATGATTTCCGGCCAGGGCGGCGAGACGCAGTGGATGCTGCATCCTGATGCGGCGAATAGCGGCGGCAAAGGCACTGCTGCCACGGTGCCAATGCTGGCAGACCCGGCACCGTATTGGGGCTCATCGCTGGATGTGGCGAACAAAGCCAATCAACCGGTGGGACGCAGCGGAAGCGTTTCAAAAAATCTTACGTTTGCCACGCTGCCACTTTCGTTTATGGGCAATGACATTCAAAAAACAACCGCTGCCGATTTCGATCCAACTTTTGATTTGCCCGATGTGCAGGAAGACATCGCAAAGATTGCCGGGCATGGCAGCATCGCGGTGAATTGGGGATGGTATCAACAGGGATATGACCACGAAATTAACGACGCTAACAGTACGGCGTCGCACTCCGGCTACGTTGCCCATCACAATGCTCCACAGTATTTCGGATACATTGCCAACAATCCTAATGAAACAACACACATGCACGGGTTGAGTGAATTTTTTGACGACGTTGCTGCGCGTCGGTTGCCGAGGTCCGGCGTTTTCTATGTTCGCGGAGGCTACGGCAACATTGCCGAATTCAAACCGCAGGACCCGAATCCAAAGCTGGTGAAAGTTTTCAGCGGTGATGACGATCATCCGGGCTACTCTGATTCGCAAATCAGCGAGGCGATGCTGGCGCAGGAGATTAATGCCATCGCCAGCAGCCCCTACTGGAGTGAAAGCGCCATCATTATTACCTATGACGAATCCGACGGCCTGTACGACCACACGCAACCGCGCATTCGCTCCTACGATGCGAAGGGATTGCCGCTTGAGCAGGGCCCGAGAATTCCTGCCATCGTAATTTCGCCATACTCGGTTGCGCATGCGGTTTCGCATGTCCCTTCTGAACACAGCTCCATCATTAAATTTGTTGACGAGTTGTTCAGCCTGGTACCGCTGGCAGATTTACCGGATGAAGAAAAAGCACGCAAGATTGGCGAGGAAAAATTCGGACAAAAAAATCTTGGCCCAGCGGATGACAAAGTACCGAACGTCGGCGACATGAGTTCGGCCTTCGACACGCTGCGCCTACAGGGCAAACGCGCACCGCTCAGCGCGTCGTATGCTGAGATTCCAGCAGCAGAGATTACAAGCTTCCCACATGAAAGCGGCAACGGTTGCAAAATGCTGCAGATTAAACCAACAGATTTTGGCATGCCGAATCCGGTGCCGGCTGACTTCAATCCACGCCCCGACACAACGCCAGGCATTCCTGCATCGGGCAAATGGATACCGTAGTGCAAAAATCTGCTGCAGCAGTTTTTCTCTCGCTGTTGCTTGCAGCTACGCAGGCTGGCGTATGCCAACAACAGCCGAGCAGCACGATGCAGCGCATACGCAGTGCGAAGTTACTACGCTGCGGAATTATCACCGAAGAGGCGGAGTATTCCACCTCCGACGATCACGGCAGCCGCGAAGCGCTTGATATTGACCTCTGCCGCGCGGTTGCTGTTGCAGTGCTAAACGACGCTGAACAAATTTCCGTGACACGCTATCCCGATGACCACACCAGTATGCAGGCATTGGCGCGAAGCGAAGTTGATTTGATTGTCACGCTGACCGATGACTTTACGCATCAAGCAGGTACGCACATTGCATTCACGCGACCGGTCTTGTGGGATGGTGTTGGCTTCCTGCTGCCCGCTGGAAGTGACGTTAAAAATACGCGGCAGTTAAGCGGCAAGAAGATTTGTTTCCTTGCAGAGACAACGGTTGAAGAAAGTGTGCGTGCGTGGTTCAACGCGACACATTTGGATTTTGTCGCCTTCCCCTATCAGGAAGAAGGCGAGATGGAAGCGGCCTTTGCCACCGGCAACTGCGGCGCGCTGGCTGGCGACCAGACTCGGTTGGCGCAGACGCGCGCGTTGTTCGCCGAGCATGGAAGGCCGACTCGTTTGTTGCTGGATAAAATTTCTGAGGACCCGCTGGCGATGGCAGTACGCGATGATGATGCGCAATGGCGATTCATTACAGAGTGGGTAATAGAAGCGCTGATGGCAGCAGAGGAACACGGCGTAACAAAAGCCAACGTAGATGTAATGCAGCAGAAGTATGCGCAGGCCGCTTCACCGAATGAGGCGTTGCGCTTTCTGCTGGGTGGATCGCATGAGATCGGATTTGCGATTGGCTTGCGCGATGACTGGGTGGTGCGTGTTATCCAGACTACGGGAAATTACGGCGAGATTTATGATCGTGATTTGGGAATGAAGTCGCCGCTGCAAATACCGCGTGAAATAAATGCGCTACAGAAAAATGGCGGCGTGATGTTGGCCCTACCGATGAAATAAAAATATTTCCTCAACATAACAACTACGGATACAGCTTGGCATCCGCAATTTTTGGTGCCGCCTCGCCGGCATCGGCCATCAGCTTTACCAGTTGCCCGCGCAGCTCATCCGCCACGTGGCGATATTCCTTTCTGCCAGCAAGGTTCACCAACTCATATGGATCATTGCGCTGATCGTACATCTGGTACTCGTGATAATTTGTGCTGTCGGGTTGGCCGGTGGCGCCGGTTGGATCGGCAACGCAGTAGGTCCAGTCGCGTGTACAGATAGCGCGACCAGTCATCGATTCGCTGATCTGCACCAATTGTTGATTGGGCCACATCTCGCGTGCTGAGGCATCGTTCAATAGCGGCATCAGGCTGCGGCCTTTCCACGATTCCGGAACGGGTACGCCTGCGGCCTGCAGCAATGTTGGAGCGATGTCCGTCATGCCGACTAGTTCAGGCACTTGCTGCGCGCCTTCGAATCCAGGTCCGTCGATAATCAGCGGCACACGCAGGGAGCTGTTGTGCGTGCTGCGTTTGTACTCCTGGTTTCGCGTCATAAAGTGGCAGCCGTGATCGCTGAGAAAAACAAAGATGGTGTTCTCGGCGAGACTTTCTTCCTGTAAAACTTTGCGCAAGCGGCCGACCGATGCATCGATGCTTTCAATGGCGCCGTAGTAGTCCGGCAATTGCTGGTGCCAGTCGCCGGGGAAATTTCTTAAATCCTGCGGCACGTGCGCATTGATGAATCGTGCGGCTGATCCATTGGGTCCGACCATGCGGTTCATGTCGTTCTGCTGGTGCGGTTCCAGTTGCGAAATCATCAGGAAGAATGGCTTCTCCTGCTTTTGCCGTAGAAATCTTTCCGCTCGATCGGTGAGGAAGTCGACGCGATACTCATCTTTAAATTTAATTTCACTACCATCACCGGAATAAATTGTTCCCTCATATGGATGCGTGGTGAACTCCAAAACGTTCGAGGCCTCCCATAAATCCTGAAAGCCACCTCGGTGCTCCGGCTTCACAAAACCTGTTTCATCTTTTGCTGCGCCGCTGTTTGCTGTCAGGTGCCACTTGCCGATGTAGTTCGCGGTGTAGCCGGCTTTGCGCAACTCGGTCGCAATAGTCGGCAGTTCATGGTTAAGGCTGAGGCCATTGCGCCATACTCCGGTTTCGGTGGCGAAACGGCTGGTCAATAAAACCGAACGCGAAGGCGCGCAGACCGGCTGATTGGTGATGGCATGAGTAAAGTTTTTCCCGCGCGCGGCCATTGCATCCAGGTTCGGCGTGCGTGTGGAACTATTCAATCCATTCGCGCCGAGAAAGTCCCAGCGAAACTGGTCAGAGTGATAGAGGATGATGTTCGGCTTATTACGATGCGCGGCGGCTTGTATTTTCGTCTCCGGCAATGCGGTTGCCATGCCGACATGCGCAGCGGCGGCGACTCCGCCCAACAGAAAATTTCTACGGTCAACAGTCACGGTTGGCTCCTTATTTCGTGAGCAATGTATAGGCTCAGCGCGGTAGCAGCTTCAAAGCGTTTTCTCGATACAGCTTCAACAGCACATCATCGGGCAGATAGAGGCCGTACACATTCCAGCGGCCCTGACGCGAGGCATGCGAGGGATAGTCAAAATATTCATCGTCCGTCTCAAGCAGACGATAGTACAAGCGATACATGTCGATCTCCGGCAACAGATCGGTACCAAAGATGATTCGGTCAGCATGCTGCAACATAAAACGCCGCGCCGTATACGGCTGACGACCCAGTTCCGGCGTACGCGCGCTGATATCGAGATACAGATTTGGATTGTTCTCGAGCAGGTTGGAAACATACGCGAGATTTTCGCCACTCTCCGCGAGATGCGCTGCAACGAATGTTGTTTTTGGATGACGTGCGATAACGCGGTCGCGCTGCGCCAGCAGTTCCAGCTTTGAAACTGGCGAACCGTAGAAGCTCCAGTCGGGATGTGCGGCGAGTTCTTCATACCGCTCGTTGAATTCATCAATCGGCGTGAAGAAGGCATCGGGGTCCGCAGTGTGGAACATCACCGGAATGCCGCATTCGGCGGCCTTGTCAAAAAGCGGCGCAAAACGTTCGTCGTCCACGCGAAGCAGTTTGCCATCGGAATCGCGAACGGTGAGGCCGAGGTCTTTCCAGAATTTAATGCCGCAGATGCCGTGCTCCACCAACCTCTCCAGCCGGTTGAGACTCACTTGAACGAAGTCGCTGCGTTCGACACCGCTCCAATCCATCCAACCGATGGTTCCGAATCGCTTTGGTTCAGCCAAATGAAATTTCTTAATCATTTCAATTGCAGCGTCGCCAACCTGCATGGTGATGTTGACAATTTTTTCCACGCCGCATGCATCCATAATTCGCAGCACATCGTCGGGCGATTGCGAATCCAGATGGTTGTGATAATCAATCACGGGAAATTTTGGCCGCTCGGGAAGATGCACAGGCAGCTTCAATTGCGAATGCGGCTTGAAGTCACTGAGGCGAAGGTTTACTTCTGCCTTCGCACTGACCATGGCAACAAATTTATCTTCACCGTTTGCAGAGTCGGCGCACATTATCTTCTCTCCACGCACTACAAAATTGCCGTCAACGAAGTTGAGTATAGCCCACGAGATGCGCTGCGAGTAGACCGCATCAGACTGTATACTTGGCCTGCCTTGCCTGAGGAGATATTGAACGATGAAGACACGTACTGAATCACACTCATCCCTGCGAATTCTAGCGTTGCTTTTTACCTGCTTTGGAATAGCGGCAGCAGCAGCAGGCCAGACACCTGCACTCACCCTGCAGAATGCGCGGCTGGCTGCACACTTCAAAGCCACCAGCGGCCTACAAGTGGTCAGCATTGAAGACCGCAGCAGCCATGCCCTGCTGAAGCCCGCAGAAGCCTTCTCGATTCTTTTCCGAGATGGCCGCGTTGTTTCTGCATCGCAGTTCACGCTGGATGCACCACCGACAAAGAGTGCACTGACGGTGAATGCAGCCGCATCGCGCGCGGCTGAGCATGTGGCCGGCAATCAGATCTGCGCCAATCTGACTTCGCCAGATAAAACTTTGGGCGTGCACTGGTGTGCCATGCTACATGACGGCACAAATTATCTACGGCAGGAAGTGACGCTGATAGCGCACCAGCAGCCGGTGGACATAGCCGAAGTTCGGCTATTTGATTTCGCATCCGCCAAGGCGCATGTGGTCGGGTCGGTTCCAGGATCGCCTATCGTCGATGGCAATTTCTTTTTTGGTTTTGAATCGCCGCTTTCGGTGAGCGAGATGAAAGACGGCCACGCTACGTCATTGCTATCTCGTATCCTTCCGCTCGGCGCAGGCCAGTCGATAACGTACTCGTCGGTGATTGGTGTTGCGGCACCCGGCCAGATGCGCCGCGACTTTCTCGCCTATCTCGAGCAGGAACGTGCACACCCGTACAGAACTTTTCTCCACTACAACACCTGGTATGACACCGGCAATACTTCCGATGAAGTTCGCGCGCTCGATCGCATTCACTCCTTCGGAGAAGAACTGGTTCGCAAGCGCGGCGTTACCATGGACTCCTACCTGTTTGACGATGGCTGGGACGACACGCACTCGGTGTGGCAATTCAATTCACGTTTCCCGGACGGCTTCACAAAGATCCACGAAGAGGCCGCGAAATATGGCTTCGGTATCGGCGTGTGGCTTTCGCCGTGGGGCGGTTACGGCAATGACAAAAAGAACCGCATCGCCACAGGTCAGGCAGCGGGATACGAAACGGTGCAGGGCGGGTATGCGCTCTCTGGCCAGAAATATTACGAACGCTTTGAAGAGACCTGCCTGAACATGATCAAGCAATTCGGCGTGAACCAGTTCAAGTTTGACGGAACCGGTAACGCCAGCCAGGTATTTCCCGGTAGCGTGTTCGATAGTGATTTTTCCGCCGCGATTCATCTCATCAGCAAACTACGCGAACAGGAACCGGACATCTTCATCAACCTGACGACCGGTACCAAGCCTTCGCCCTTCTGGCTGCGCACGGTGGACTCCATCTGGCGCGGCGGCGATGACCACAACTTCACCGGCGTGGGCACGTGGCGGCAAAAGTGGATTACCTATCGCGACGGCCAGACGTACCACAACATTGTTGTTGGAGCGCCGCTCTACCCCATCAGTTCGCTGATGCTGCATGGCGTTATCTATGGTGACCGTGCGAAGAATCTGACTACGGACCCCGGCAACGACTTCACCGATGAAGTGCATGACTACTTTGGCGAAGGCACGCAGTTGCAGGAGTTGTACATCACGCCGTCGCTGCTTTCTTCAGCCAACTGGGATGCACTGGCGGAATCGGCGAAGTGGTCGCGTAGCAATGCCGCCGTGCTGAAAGACACACACTGGATTGGCGGCGATCCATTTAAGCTGGCAGTATATGGATTCGCATCGTGGTCGCCGAAGAAAGGCATCATCGTGCTGCGCAATCCGTCGGACAAGGCGCAGGTCTATTCGCTGGATATTGGCAAGGCGCTTGAGTTGCCCGCACACGCCGCGCACAGTTACACGCTGCATTCACCGTGGCTGGCGGATAAATCTGCCGGCTCGCTGCATCTGCAGGCAGGCACAGCGCACCTCGTTCGGCTGGCACCCTTCCAGGTGCTGACGCTGGAGGCAACACCCGCAAAGTAATTCAGACGCGAAGCACCTCAACACCGGCGGCAACCAGCGTATCCATCTCTTCATCGCTCAGGTTGTCGTCGGTGATGACTTTGTGGATGGCCTGCGGCGGTGCAATCAACGCGAGGCTGCGACGTTTGAATTTTGTTGAGTCGCAAACCGCAACCACCATTTTTGATGCCTTTACCATGGCGCGGTTCACACGCGACTCCAGAAAATTCGGCGTGGTGACACCGGCAACCACATCGAATCCGTCAACACCAAGAAACAAAATGTCTGCGTGGACTTCGCGCAGCATCTCTTCTGCCAGCGGGCCGACGAGAGAAAATGAATTCTGGCGCAGCGTGCCGCCGGTCAAAATGATTTCATGTTCCGTGGTTGCGAGTTCGCTCGCGATGTTGACGGCGTTGGTAATGATGGTGAGCCGTTTGAAGCGCCGCAATTCGCGCGCAATCGCAGTAGTGGTTGTGCCGGAATCGAGCATGATGCACATACCTTCCATCACCATGGCAGCGGCGGCGGCGGCAATGCGCTGTTTCTCCTTCAATTGCTTCTGCTCTTTTTCGCGCAGCGTGGGGTCCAGCAGAGCACTGCCCTGCACGGAAAGTGCGCCGCCATGCGTGCGTTTCAGCATGCCCTGCGCTTCCAGCGAATCTAAATCTTTGCGGATGGTGATGCGGGAGATGCCGAGCGAGTCAGAAAGTTCTGACACCAGCACGCGGCCATCCTGGTGGATTTTTTCCAGCACGTGACGACGACGTTCTGCAATCAACATATTGCTGCGATCAATTTTATTTTCTGCTTCCATGCTGCCTCTTTATCGCGTACCGGTAGTGGGAGTCTCTGCCAGATAATTTTTTACCAGTTCTGCGTCGCGAAAGGATTCGGTTCCGCCGGAACGCAATGTGGAAAGCGCTGCGGTGCTGTTGCCGAATTCCGCACACTGTTGCGGCGATTTGCCCTGCAGATACGCAGAAAGAAAACCGGCATTGAAGCTATCGCCCGCGCCGATGGAATCAACCGGTGTGACCACGCGAGCCGGTACTCGCCAATGCTGGCTGGCTGCCTGCACGATGGCACCGCGACTGCCACACTTGACCGCAACCATCGGCACACGTTCTGCCAGCGCATGTATTGCGCTTTCTGCGTCTATCTTTCCGGTGATGCGGCAGGCCTCGTCTTCATTGGGTAAAAAGATATCGACGATACCGAGTAACTCATCCAGCACGCCGCCCCATTTGTCGTCAGGATCATGGTTGGTGTCGAGCGAGATGGTGAGCCCTTTGGCTTTCAGTTCGCGACAGATGCGCGCCATCTCCGGCTGTAGTTGTTTTTGCAGATACAGCGAGGAGAGATGAAAGTGGCGGCCCTGCGCCAGATAATCCATATCGAGATCTGCGGCCGTCATCTCAGACATAGTTCCGGGGTAGGTGAGGATATGGCGGCATCCCTCGTGAACAAGAATTACGGTGACGCCTGTGGCCGTGCCGCCGGAGATTTTTTTCACACGCGAAATTTCCACGCCGCGCTCCGCAAGCCGCTCAAGTGCAATGGCGCCGAGAGCGTCGTCTCCCATGCGCGTGATGAAGCCAACAGATACGCCAATGGCAGCGAGATTATGCGCAAGGATTGCCGAGGAACTACCCAGCGTTACACGAAAGTCCGACGCGAGTAGTTCCTGCTCCACTGGCATTTTTTCCGGCAGGCCATAGAGCACCAAGTCCAGATTGATTTCGCCGGCGATAGTGACGTCAAAGCGTTTGTTCATCGGAATTATTCCGCAATGGTGACAACGCGGCTCAAGTTTCGCGGCGAGTCGGGATCCATACCTTTGTTGATGCCGACATGGCAGCCGAAGATCTGGCCCCAGACAAGATACATCACCAACCGCGCGAGTTCCGGAACAGCCAAACCGAGTTCGATGGCGAGGTCAGAAGCTGCGCGAACTTTCGGCGTCAGCGTATTGGCAATCGCCAGCGTTCGTGCGCCCAGCGCCTTCATTTCCAGCAGCACTGCGCTTTCCTGCGCGTAGCCGCTCTCCGAAAGCAAAGCG
>CAIZGA010000163.1 GCA_903932385.1 uncultured Acidobacteriota bacterium | reverse complement strand
GGGCCTTTCAATTCGCAATGCAGCGGCGCAGGTGAGCCTGCCGAAGCCGACGCCTGCGCAGTTGGCCTGGCAGAACTATGAAGTGGGCATGCTGTTCCAGCTGGACCTGCCGGTATTTGCGCCGGGCGGATGGACGGACAAATGCACGACGTATGATCCGAATCTTTTTAATCCAACACAGCTGGATACCGACCAGTGGCTGGAGAGCGCGAAGGCTGCGGGGGCGAAGTATGCCGTCTTCACAGCGACGCACTTCAATGGATTTCTGCAATGGCAGAGCGATCTGTATCCCTATGGGTTGAAGCAGACGAAGTGGCGCGGGGGCAAGGCGGATATTGTGCAGATGTTTGTGGAGTCATGCCACAAGTATGGAATTGCGCCGGGAATTTATTTGAGCTGCCACGGAAATGCGTATTTCGGCGTGAGTAATTTTGTGGTGCCGGCGGGTAAAGGCTCGGCGGAGCAGGCACGGTTTGCGCGGGTGAATGAACGCATGACCGAGGAGCTGGTCTCGCGCTACGGGCCGCTGTGCGAGATCTGGTACGACGCGAGTTTGCCTGCGGTGCAGGATGGCGGGCCGGATGTGTTGCCGATTATTGAGCGGTGGCAGAAGGAAACGGTTTTCTACAGCAATCCGCAGAGGAATGACCACCGCTGGATTGGTAATGAGGCGGGCGTGGCGGGTGATCCTTGCTGGGCGACGCAGACGGATTTGGCGACGGCGTACAAGGCGCATGTGCATTCGAATCTGCCGGGAATGCATGACATGGATTTCCATGGTGATCCGGATGGAAGTTACTGGTCGCCGGCGATGGTGGATGTGCCGATACGAAACCACGAATGGTTCTGGCGGCCGAATGACGAACACAATGTCTACACGCCGGAAGCGCTGGTGCAGATGTATTACGACTCAGTGGGGCGGAACTGTAATTTTCTGATGGGACATGTGCCAGACACGCGCGGACTGGTCCCGGAAAAAGATTTTGCGGCGGGCGCGGAGTTTGGCAAGGAGATTCGGCGGCGTTTTGCCAAGCCAGTGGCAGAGACTCGCGGCAGCGGCAGCATGGTGGAGTTGAAACTGCCGAGGCCGATGAAAATTGATCACGTGGTGGTGATGGAAGAGATTGCCGAAGGAGAACGTGTGCGGGAATTCAAGCTGCAGGCGCTGGTGCCGGGCAACACATGGCAGACGATATTCGAGGGACAATCGATTGGGCACAAACGCATTGTGAAGTTTGCGCCGATGGAAGTAGCGAAGGTGCAGCTGGTGGTGACGAAGGAAAAAGCGAGGCCGCTGATTCGGCAATTTGCGGCGTATATGGCCGGGTGATACCGGTGCATTGGATGGAATCGCGGAGTGAATTATGATGGATGCAGGTGGTCCCACAGGAGGAACAAAATTATGTATCCAGAGATTATGGTTATCCCGATGCGCGAAGAACTGAGCAAAGCGGGCATCAAGGAAACAAAGACGGCAGAAGAAGTGGATGCCGCATTGAAGGCGCCGGGAACGACGATGGTTGTTGTGAATTCCATTTGCGGCTGCGCGGCGGGAAAGATGCGGCCGGGCGTACGCATGGCGTTGCAACACAGCACACTGCCGGACCAGAGCATCACTGTGTTTGCCGGACAGGACCGCGAAGCGACAGAGCGGGCGCGTGAGTATTTTGTTGGCCAGCCGCCGACATCACCGGCGATTGCCCTGCTGCGCGACGGCAAGCTGATTTACCTGATGCAGCGTTCGGCGATTGAAACCTCAACCGCGCCGGCGATTGCCCAGGCGCTGGTACAGGCGTTTGATGCGTATTGCGCGAAGCAATCTGCATAAGTTTTACGACGGAAGATTTACCGAAATGGCACTGCAGATTGCGGTGCCATTTTCATTTAAGTCGAAGAGTGATGAGCGGACTCACAGGATTCGCGCAAGCGCCGATATTGCAGCTAGTTGTATGAGTTCGTCTATCCAATCTGCGCGACTAACGGTCGTGCCCGGAAGCAGCGCATTTGGCAACGCGGGTTTGACCGCGGTTGCTGCGCCTCTGCCGGTACGCGGGCACTATGGCATGGCCGGTGAATCCGCGGCGATGGAGCGGCTGTATACGCAGATTGAGCGCATTGGGCCACACTTCCGCACGGCGCTGGTGCTGGGCGAAACCGGTACGGGAAAAGAAATGGTGGCGCGTGCGTTGCATGGGCTGAGTCCGGCGGCGAGCGGGCCGTTTGTGGTTTGCAACGCATCGGCAATTGTGGAGACGCTGTTTGAGAGCGAAGTCTTTGGCCATGTGAAGGGCGCATTCACCGGCGCGATGACGGACCGGACGGGATTGTTCGAGTCCGCACACCAGGGCACGCTGTTTCTGGATGAGATTGGCGAGATGCCGATGAGCACGCAGGCAAAGTTGCTGCGGACGCTGCAAAGCCATGAGATTCAACGCGTGGGTTCGAGTGCGCTACGCAAGGTGGAAGTGAGAATCATCGCGGCGACAAACCGCGATCTGCGGGCGCTGGCGGCATCGGGGCAATTTCGGCAGGACTTGTATTACCGCATAGCGATGGTGGAGATTTTGTTGCCACCGTTACGGCAGCGGATGGGCGACCTCCCGTTGCTGACGGAGTATCTGCTGCAGAAGTTGGCGGCACAGTATGGCAAGCAGATGCCGACACTGCATCCTGAGGCGATGCGGATACTGGAGCAGCATGGCTGGCCGGGCAATGTACGCGAGTTGGAAAATGTTCTGGGCACGGCGATGTTGCAATCGCAGAGCAGCGTGATTGTGGCGGAGGACCTGCCGAACCTGAAAAAGCCGATGCCGATGAACACTGTGGCGCGCGCGAATCAGGAATTTCAGCGGCTGGATGAAATTATTGAACAGCATGTGCTGAAGGTGCTGGAGCAATGCACGGGAAATAAATTGCGTGCGGCGGACATGTTAGGCATCAGCCGCTCTACGCTCTATCGGATGTTGGATACATATATATCAAAATCGAAATCATCCAGATAACGAGCGCAAGCAGGCAGGGATAATTATTTATTGTGGCCAAGAAAGTCTGACGCGCCATGACAACAGCATCATGATTGAAGTATTGCTGCAGAGCCTCTGAGAATTCCTGAATCATTCATACTCCTGATTAATTGAAAAACTATGCAGCCAGGCTGAGCGATGGGCCGGGATTGTTCTCGTCATCCGCAACGGTCTCAATGCCGTAGCGGATAAGCATGCGATCTACGGTTTGCTGCGCGAAGGAAATGAACCATGCGTCGCCCACGGCGATGAGCTCCGCTTCAATCTGCGCGCTGGCTTGCTCCATGGAAATTTGTGTCTCGTGCTCAGTTGTGAAATCTGCATCGGGGTCGTGCTCAAACTCTGTCAACATCGGACTGCCTCCGCAGTAGATTAGAGCAATCTCATGGCCACTCTTGCCCAATTTGGAATTTGCGCGCGGGGAAAAGTAATGTTCGCGACATGTTGCGATGAGAATGTGCGAGAGTGTCTCGATTCCGGACAGAGGTTTGTGATTTGGGACATTGAGGCCGTGTGATGTGAGATGGGGCTCGGCTGGTGGAGGGATTTTCATGATGCAAAATACTGTGCGGTCACGGTTCCAAAGGTACTGCGGAGTTTTGCTTCAGAACGCGGCAGGTGCGTCAGCGATGTGTTGCGAAATGCGACAGCGGCAACGCGGTGACGGCCAAGGTATACACTGAAAAACATCTCAAGATGGAGTTACTGCTGATGAACAAGATGACAATGACCGTTGCCACAGCTGCCGCAGCGATGCTGCTAACCACGATTCCCTGCACTGCGCAGATGAAGGTGAAGCCGGCAACGATGGCGTCTGCCTCGGTGACGATGACGCCGTCGACGAGTGTGGAAGCGCGGCGCAAGGCGCTGAATGATTTGTTTGACGAGATATGGCAGAGCGAGTTGAAGGCATCGCCGGAGTTTGCCTCGAGCATTGGCGACAAGCGGTACAACGACCAACTGGACGACCAGTCGGTGGAGGCCTACAACCACAATATTGAGCTGGACCGCGGATATCTGGAACGGTTGGCGGCGATTGATGTGACGGGATTGAGCAGCCAGGAGCAGCTCTCCAAAGCCATCATGGTGCATGACCTGACGGACAACATTGAAGGCGCACGCTTCAAGCCGTGGCAGATGCCGATGACGCAGTTTTATGGCGAGCATGTGGACCTGCCGCGGGCGGTGACGGAGTGGGACTTCAAAACAGTGAAGGACTATGACGATTACATCTCGAGGCTGCACCAGTTCCCTCGCGTGTTTTTGCAATTGATGACCAACATGATGCTGGGCATGGACGCGAAACGCGTGCCGCCGAAATACATCCTGGAAAAAGTGCAGGGGCAGGTGGACAAGATTGCCAACGCAAAGGCGGAAGACTGCCCGTTTGCGTTGCCGCTGAAGCAGATGCCGAAGAGTTTTTCTGCCGCGGAACAGAAGCGGCTGCACGATGAAATCCTGAAAGCCATTATCAGCGATGTGCTGCCGACGTATGGTCGGCTGTCGAAGTTTCTCTCTCGGCAGTATGTGCCGGCGGGACGCGCGGAGCCGGGCATCTGGGCGCTGCCGGATGGCGATGCGTATTACGCGTATCGCGTGAAAGAAAGTACGACGCTGGATTTGTCGCCGGAGGATGTCTTCCAGATTGGGCTGAAGGAAGTGGCGGATGATGAACTGCAGATGCTGGCCATCATTCACAAGCTGGGCTATGCGGATTTGAAGAGCTTCAACACGGCGTTGCTGGCGGACCCGAAGCAACACTTCGCATCTACCGATGATTTGCTGAACACGTACAAGGGCCACATTGCCGACATGGAATTGAAGTTGCCGGAATTGTTTGGCCGGTTGCCTAAGGCGAAGCTGGAAGTGGTGCCGATGCCGGACTTTATTGCGCCGAACCAGGCACAGGCGGATTACGAAGGCGGCACGGCGGATGGCAGTCGCCCAGGACGCGTGAATGTGAACCTGTACAACTTTGCCAAGCGGTTGCGGCCGGATGTGGAGACGGTGGCGTATCACGAGGGCGTGCCGGGACATCACCTGCAGATTTCGATTGCGCAGGAGTTGACCGGGCTGCCGACTTTCCGCAGCTATACGTATTACACGGCGTACACCGAAGGCTGGGCGCTCTATAGCGAACGGTTGGGCAAGGAAGTGGGTTTCTACAAGGACCCGTATTCCGACTACGGACATATTGAGGCCGACATGTGGCGCGCAATCCGACTGGTAGTGGATACCGGCGTGCATTACAAACATTGGACTCGGCAGCAGATGGTGGATTATTTCCATCAGCACTCGAACATTGACGAGACGAATGTGCAGTCGGAAGTGGACCGTTACATTGCGTGGCCGGGGCAGGCTCTGGGATACAAGATTGGACAACTGTCGATTCTGCAGATGCGTGACAAGGCGCAGAAAGAGTTGGGCGACAAGTTCGACATTCGCGGATTCCACGACACGGTGATTGATTCGGGCGCGTTGCCGATGGACTTGCTGGAGCAACAGGTGGATGCGTGGATTGCCCAGGTGAAGGCCGGCGGAACGGCAAAGGGACAATAAAGCCGAACGGGGCGAAACTCTGTTAATCTGGATGCAGAAGTTTTGCGGAAAAAACATGACTGAGACAGCGACAGAAAAAGTGAATTACGAAGCGGCCAAGGCACCTGCCCTGCTGCCTGACTTGAAAGTGGCCATACTGGGCACGGGCAAGATGGGCGGCATCCTGCTGCATGGATTTTTGAAGAACAACCTCATCTCCGCCGACCACTTGTTTGCCACAGTGAGCCACCCGGAACGCGCGTTGGCACTATCTGCGCAGTACGGCGTGCAGGTGAGCACGGAGAACCTGGAAGCGGCCAAGCAGGCGGACGTGATTCTGCTGGGCGTGAAACCGACGCAGGTGGCGGACCTGGTGGCGCAGATTCGACCGGCGCTGAACAAGAAGAAGCTGCTGCTCTCATTTGCCGCATCGGTGAAGACCTCGGCGATTGAAGAGGCCGCGCAGTTGCAGATACCGACGGTACGCGCGATGCCGAATACACCGGCGCTGCTGGGCGTGGGCATAACTGCGCTTTGCCGCGGACAGTTTGTAAGCGACGAGCAGTTGGCGATTGCAGAGAAGCTATTTGCCACGCTGGGACGCACGGTGATTGTGGATGAGAAGCACATGGACGCGGTGACCGGACTTTCCGGCTCGGGACCGGCGTTTTTCTACATCATCATTGAAGCGCTTGCAGAAGCGGGCGTGAACGTGGGACTGCCGCGCGATGTGGCCACGCTGCTGGCGGCACAGACGGCCTTCGGTTCGGCGAAGATGGTGCTGGAGACGGGCTATCATCCCGCACTGCTGAAGGACGCGGTGACGACCCCGGCCGGATGCACAGTGGATGGCATTCTGGAGCTGGAAGCAGGCGGGCTGCGTGTGACGCTGATCAAGGCAGTGAAGCGGGCAACGCAACGCGCCAAAGAGTTGGCGAACGGATAATTGCGGTATTGAAATCTGTTCGAGAATTTAAACAATCGCAGTACACTGGTTGCAAATGACTAGCCTGACTATGGCAGAAAAGCGCGTGGGCATACCAAAGACACTGGTAGTGTTCTCGTGGTTCACGCTGCTGTTCAACGTCGCGGTGATTTTGTGGGGCGTGGTGGTGCGTGCGACCAACTCCGGCAACGGCTGCGGCAACCATTGGCCGCTGTGCAATGGCGTGGTGGTGCCCGACCTGACGAACCACGTACATATGCAGATTGAGTTCTGGCACCGTGCATCGGTGGGCGTGGGATTTATTGCCATCATCCTGCAACTGGTTTGGACGAGGCTGGCGACGCGGAAATCTGCACCGTGGCACCTGGCGAGAACGATGGCTGCCTACTCGCTGCTGTTTGCTGTGATTGAAGCGCTGCTGGGCATGGTGCTGGTGAAGCTGGGTTACACAGGCGACAACCACTCGACCGGACGCGTGATTGTGCTGGCCATCCACCTGACCAACACGATGCTGATGCTGGGCGCGATGGCGTTGACGACCGGATTGCTGACGCACAACCAGGACAAAGCAAAGATTGCCGTGAGCACGAAGGAAGCGACGTGGCTGCTGATTGGCATGATCTCTACGCTGGTGGTTTGCGTGAGCGGATCGATGGCGGCGCTGGGCGATACGCTGTTTCCGATTCCAAATCTGGCGATGGCCGTGCAGCAGGACTTTCTTTCCAGCAGCCCGGCGTTGGTGCGGTTGCGCTGGACACATCCGGCACTGGCGATGGTGGCAGCGGCATTTGTTTTCTGGGTGACGATTCGCGCACTGACGACTGCAGGCACCAGTTTTGCCGTACGCAAGAACCGCGTCTTCAGCGGAATTGTTATCTTCATGCTGTGCTTCCAGTTTGCTGTAGGTCTGTTGGACATCATTGCCAATGCGCCGGTCACGCTGCAAGTGCTGCATCTTTTTGGCGCAGACTTGTTCTGGATTTGTCTGGTGCTGCTGGTGGCGGGTGTTGCCGCTCCACAGACAGAACGCAGCGATACAGCAGCATAAATCAAAGCAGTACATGCCTTGCGGGAGAGGCCACACTATGACTATCCGCAACCCAGGCAAGCTGATTCAAAACGAAATGACTTCGAGCGTATTTTCGCGACGGAATTTTATGAAGGCCGTCGGCGCAGGTAGTTTTCTGGCCGTAATGACGGAGCATGATTTTGCCTGGTCGCAAACTGCGATTGACGGCTCCGGCGAAGACCTGAGTATTCCCTCTTTACCGAGCAATGCTGTTCTGCTGAATGCAAATGAGAGCCCACTGGGGCCGAGCCGCGCCGCGCGCAATGCGATTGCGGAGATTGCCGCCAAAGGCGGGCGGTACGACGTTGACGGCGAAGCGGCACAGCTGGCACAACTCTTTGCGAAACAAAATGGATTGAAGCCGGAATATGTATCGGTCTATGCGGGGTCGAGCGAGCCGCTGCATTTTGCGGGGCTGGCTTTTTGTTCCCCGGCTCATGGATATGTGAGCGCCGACCCGACCTTCGAAGCGGGTTCGTGCGCGGCGAGGCTGGTGGATGCGCCGGTGAAGATGGTGCGGCTGCGCGATGACTACTCGCACGATGTGAAGGCGATGGCCAGCGCCGACCCGAAGGCGGGGCTGGTGTACGTCTGCAACCCGAACAACCCTACCGGCACGGTGACCAGCTACGAAGACATTGCATGGCTATTGGAAAACAAGCCGAAGGGTTCCGTGATTTTGGTCGATGAAGCCTACATTCACCTGAGCGATGCGCGCAGCATGATTGATAAAGTTGTGGCGGACAAGGACGTGATTGTTCTGCGCAGCTTCTCGAAAATATATGGCATGGCCGGCATTCGCTGCGGTTTGGCCATTGCTCGGCCGGACCTGCTGGCGAAGCTGGCGGCGTATGGCATCAACGCCATGCCGATTACTTCTTCAGCCGCCGGACGCGTGAGCCTGCTGGATGAAAATCTGGTGCCGCGGCGCAAGAAGTTTTTTGCGGATATTCGCCAGAACCTTTTTGATTGGCTGAAGGCGAACCAGTACGGCTATGTTCCTTCAAGCACGAACTGCTGCATGATTGACACTAAACGGCCCGGACAGGAAATTGTGCAGGCACTGCAGGAGAAGAGTATTTACATCGGGCGCGTGTGGCCAGCGATGCCCACGTACGTGCGGGTGAGCATTGGCACGCAGGGCGAGATGGATTTATTTAAAACAGCATTCCATCAGGCGATGCAGGCCAAGCCGAAGTCGCTGGTATAGCGGCCATCCACCGATAGAAGCCCACGCGGATATTTTCGCAATCCCTACACCGTTGATTTCTGCGAGCTGCCTGCGCGCAGCGATGCGGCCTTTGTCTGCTCGCCCAGTTGCTGGATGGCGCGCAGCGAGGACAAGGCTGCACCTTCCTGCCAGCCGATGATGTGACTGCAGTGATCTCCGACGAAAAAGAATGGGCCGTCGGGTTGAATCAACTGGTTGTACGGGCCTTTGTAGTAATCGATAGAACGCAGTTGTGATGCAGCTGGCGTCGCATCGCTGACCCATGAACCTTCATTGAAAGGAATGCGGCCCCAGTTGATATAAATCGGCTTGTCGAGCTCTTTGCCCCGGCCGGGATGGAGACGCTCGATTGCGAGGCGCGAGGCATCGAGTTTCTTTTGGATGGTGTTGAGTTTGGACAGCGGCGATTTATTTTCGACAGCGTAGCCACCGATGAGAACGCCGGTCTCGCTGAAGAGATGGCCGCTGGGATACCAGATGAGGCTGATGGGATCGTTGCTAAGCCACCACTCCGGCGGCGCGTTGTCGGTGATCCAGGAGATGCCGCCGTAGATATTGTTGTCGCGTTCCCAGAAGCGTTGTGCTTCCCACGCAATTTTGAAGGCGTCGTCGTAGCTGGTCTGGCTGATTGCCTGCTTCACCTGCGGAGAAAAATC
>CAIZGA010000162.1 GCA_903932385.1 uncultured Acidobacteriota bacterium | reverse complement strand
GGCAACCAATATCCGCAGCGGAGCGAAGACGCCGGTGGCGGGAATGGTGCATGCGCTGACGCTGCTGCTGGTGTTGCTGGTGGCGGCGCCGTTGGCGAAATTTGTTCCGCTGGCAACGCTGGCCGCGGTGCTGTTTGTGGTGGCGTACAACATGGGCGAGTGGCGAGAGATTGCCGGCATCCTGCGATTGTCGAAGGCGGACATAGCGGTGTGGCTGACGACGTTTACGCTGACGGTGGTGGCGGACCTGACGGTGGCGGTGGGCGTGGGCATGGCGCTGGCGGCGCTGCTCTACATATATAGAGTGGCGGAAACGACGAGCGTGATGCCGGTGACGACGGAATATATTCGCGACGGACGGCTGCACGTGCTGCAGGACAAAGAGATTCCGGCGAACGTGACGATATTGCGCATCCACGGACCGTTTTTATTTGGCACGACGGAGCGGCTGACCGAGGCGACGCAGGACCTGACGCACTTTGGCGATGTGGTGATTTTGCGGCTGCGGAACATGACGGCGATTGATGCGACGGGGATGCACGCGCTGGAAGTGTTGTGCGACCGGCTGCGCAAGACCGGACGCACGCTGCTGCTGTGCGGCGCGCGGAGCCAGCCGGCGGAGATGATTGGGAGCGCGGGATTTCTGCAGCATGTGGGCGAGAAGAATGTTTGTCCGCATGTGCAGATGGCGCTGCAGCGGGCGAGGGAAGTGCTGGCGGATTTTTCCGGCATGGGCGCGGAGATGAGCAGCGAGTTTAAGGCGAAGACGATTTAGCCGCGACGAATTAAATCTGCAGCAGGGAATTGATGCGGAGCAGGTTGAGCATGAGGTGGCGCGGGTAGTGGTAATGCTCGACGCGGGCGGGTTGCTTGAAGTAACTTTCGGGAGTGACCTGGCGGTCGGCCGCGTACATCCAGAGCGGGATGCCGAAAGATTTCAGCGAAAATTTTGTGCGGGTGTACGTGTCGAATTGGCGGAAGATGTCCCAGGCCCAGGGCGCGCCGGTTTCCTGATACGCAAGCAGAGCGCCGATGGTGACTTCGCATTGCGCCCATAAAACTTTATCGAGCGTCCATGTGTTGTTGTCGACGTGCATGAGGTCGCGGAAGACGCCGTCGTAGATGCGGTCGCGGGAAACTTCGACGTGCCGCTGGAAGCGATCGGTGAGCGTGGCGAAGAGGGCGGCATCGCGGCGGCGTGTGGCTTCATCCATCATCATCCAGAGTGTTTCAATGCCGTGGCCGGTGTAGACGAGCTGTTCATACTCATTGGTGGGGCGGCTGAGGTCGTGATTGAGCAGCTCATTGTTGAGATTGAAGCGCGGGTTCCAGTGGTGATTGACGACAGCGTCAACGGCGCGGTGGGCGATGGCTTCGATTTCCGCGTCGGGACGAATGCGAAGCATCTGCGTGGCGGTGCGGACGAAGGTCATCCACACGCCCTGAATGCGGGCGCCGGGGAAGGGGCGCGCGTCTGGCGTGAGGTAGGTGCGGCCGATGAGCGGGTTGTAATCTTCGCGGTCGTAGATGCGGACGGAGGAGAGAAAAATTTCCCTGGCGATGTTCCAGTACTGCGAGTCATTGGCGGCGACGGAAAATTCTGCGAGGCCTTCGGCGATGAACATATTGCCGTAGACTTCGACATCGGGCGGCGAAGTTTTTTTGCCGTCGCGAGAGAAGGATTTGGGCCAGGTGGTGTCTGGAGTTTTGGGGCGAAGGCTGAGGATGAAGTCGGCGGAGCGGCGGGCGACGTCGAGATATTTTTGTTCGCGCGCGAGATGGTTGTAGAGGAAGGAATAGACCCAGATGCCGCGGCCTTCATACCAGGCGGCCTTGTTGGTGTCGGTATGCATGCCGTTGCCGTCTGTGGAGCACATGAAGCCGCCGTAGACGGGGTCGATGACGAATTTTTCCATGAAGGGGAGAAAGTCGTCGAAGAGGTCGGCGTGATATTGCGATTGCAGGGAGCGGAGTTGCTGCTGGATTTCCGGCGTGTGGGAGTGGCGCGCGGGCGGCGGCGGGGCGGCGGAGTTGGCGATGGCAGCGTGTTGCAGAACGAGGCCGACGGCGGCGGAGCCAAGAAACTTTCTTCTATTCACGACAATCTCCTGTGGCGGGAAGGGTTCAATGGCTACAGTATCTGTTGCGATGGGGATGGCGCAATGATTTTGATGGCGGAATTGCATGGAGAGGGAGAGCGGGGCTGAGGTATAGTGGCTGCGGCGGTACGGAGGCTGGGATGCGGAAATTAATGATGGTGATGATGTTGTGCGGGGTGATGGCGCAAGTGACCCACGCGCAGGTGCGGGCTACGCCACCGACACGG
>CAIZGA010000161.1 GCA_903932385.1 uncultured Acidobacteriota bacterium | reverse complement strand
TGGTGGCGGCGTTGTACCAGCGGACATACTGCTTGCCCTGAACGGCGACCTCAATGCCATCGCGGCTGCCTTTTGCACTGGTTGAACCGGTATCTGGCGTCTCACGCTGCAATAGGAATGACGGTGCATCGGCATCCGGGGATGCGGCCAGACGTACCCAGAAGGGCTTGTCGAGCGGCCACCACAATTTATTGCCCACCGTGTCGATGTAGATCTTGTGCGGCTGAGAAGTGACAGCCGGTCCATCCGGAACAACCGGTGCCGCTGTGGCAGTCGTATGGGTCGCTGCGGTATGTGTCGCCGCAGTGCGGGTGCTCGTGCTGCTATGCGTGGCCGTTGTCTGACCCTGGAGCAAGCCGGAACTGAATACCGTAGCAATGCCAAGCACGATAAATTTCGACAACTTCGTCATGGAGCGGACCTTAAACCTTTCCATCGTTGAACATCAATCAGGTTTAACCACACAAATATTCCGCAATGCCGTCACAGGTGTAGCAGCGCGATTCTTGTATCTTTATCAGTTGCTGATAGGTGGCTGATTATAGCGATGCAACATTTATTGTTCAACAACTAACATTAACGAATGCCCACCATTTAAAACTGTGCGATTACCGCTAAATCTCATAAGCCAAATGACTTAGCGGCGTTCTAATTTACGCAAAATTGTTGACACGATAATTATCCTGTGACATGATTCATCAACCAGTGATGGAAAGAGCGCTTTTGTTTCCCATGCTTTCCCATTGAGCCAAGGCCCGTTTCGTTTGCTTTGTTCGCTTACCAAATACAACAAAAGTTGAGGAGATAGAGAATGAGCCGCTCCATGCGTGTTGTCCTGATACTTCTTGCCATATTCGCAGTGGTCCTTCCCGTTCATGCAGCCATTACCGGTTCGATTTCTGGAACCGTAACCGACTCCAGCGGTGCTGCTGTGCCCGGAGCAACGGTGGTGGCATTGAACCAGGACACAGGCGTGAGCCAAACGGTGACTACGGACACCAAAGGCTTCTACAACTTCACATCGCTGGACGTGGGCAACTATACCGTCAGCGCCACGGGTCAGGGATTTGCGGCCTTCAAAGAGACAGGCATTAGAGTGAATGCTAACTCTGAGATTCGTGCCGACGTGACCTTCAAGGTGGGCGGCGGGACAAACACTTTAGTGGTCAGCGGCAACTCGCTGCAGGTGGAAACACAGAGCACCCAGCTTGGCGAAGTGATTGAGAGCTCCAAGATTACTGCGGTTCCGTTGAACGGTCGTTCCTACACAGACTTGCTCGCTCTGCAGCCGGGCGTTTCTCCTTACAACGGCACCACGGAGTCAACCACAGCTCCGTCCGGCAACTTGAACCCGGGCAATGTTTCCATCAACGGTGGTCGTGAAGCCTCCAATGGATTCATGGTTAATGGTGGCGACGTAAACGATGGCGTAGAAAACGGCGCAGCCATTATTCCGAACCTTGATTCGATTAATGAATTCCGTATCATCACCAACAACTTCGACGCCGAGTATGGCAACTTCAGCGGCGGCCAGGTCAACGTGGTCACCAAGAACGGTACCAACACCTTCCACGGATCCGGCTTTGAATTCTTCCGTAACACGGTTCTTGATGCGGCCAACTACTATGCGCAGAACCAGCGCGGCGCCTTCAATCAGAACATCTACGGCGGCACTTTCGGCGGCCCCATCAAGCGTGACAAGGTCTTCGTCTTCGGTGATTTTCAGGGTACGAACCAGACCGTCGGCGCTACGCAGAACTTTCAGGTTTACTCCGCAAACGACCTCGCAGGTAACCTGAGCGATCAGGCAGGCAGCCTGACGGGTACTGTCTCCAGCACAGGATTGGCGACTGAACTCTCCAACAAACTGTCATACCCCGTCACACTGGGTGAGCCGTACTACACCTCTGGTTGCACTTCGTCATCTGCATGCGTTTTCCCGAATGCAGTTATCCCCTCGGCTGCTATGGATCCCGCAGCCAAGGGAATGTTGAAGTACTTCCCGACACAAACGACTACGAGAAATAATCAGCCCTTCTTCTCGACCTCTGCATATCCTTCTACGCTGGTAGATCGCAAAGAGGCAGGCCGTGTGGATGCCAACACCAGGTTCGGCACCTTCTTTGCCTACTACTTCCTCGACAACGACAGCGTCAACAATCCATACGCAGGCGGAGATGTACCCGGTTTTGCCGGCATCACGACCAGCCGCAACCAGATGACCAATCTTGGCTTGACCACCATCACGAAGAGCAATGCGGTCAATACCTTCCGCTTTACCTACATGCGTAGCGCCAACCATACCAATAACCCCACCAGCACTGGAACCACACTGAGCTCGCTGGGTTTCAACACCAATGCAGGTACCGGTGGAATTACCAACATCAATCCCGGTCTGACTGGCGTTCCGAGTATTGCGCTACTGAACATCAGCTTTGGTAACCCGATTGAGACTCAGGGCAAGTACGACAACACCTTCCAGTTCCTGGACAACTTCATGAAGGTCATTGGCACCCATACATTCCAGTATGGTGTGAACTACCACTATGACCAGATCATGGAGCGCAACAACTACGCCGTAAACGGAAACTTTTCTTTCGGCGGACAAGAGACCGGTCTTGACTTTGCGGATTATCTGATCGGCGCAGTTCCTAGCGGTAACTTCATTCAGGCTTCATTGCAGTTGCTGGATACGCGCAGCCACTACGTTGGTGCCTATGCTGAAGACTCCTGGCGTGCCAAATCGAACCTGACGCTGAACTATGGCATTCGCTACGAAATTATGACTCCGTGGTATGACACCACCAACAAGCTGGAAACAGCAATTGCCGGTGTTCAGTCAGTCGTATTTCCCGGAGCGCCAAAGGGCTACCTTGTACCGGGTGACCCGGGTGTCCCGAGAACACTGGCTCCTATCCGCTATGCCAACTTCGCTCCGCGTATTGGATTTGCCTATGCACCTAAAGATGGCGATGTTCTTGCCAAGTTCCTTGGTGGCGACAAGTTCAGTATCCGCGGTGGTTTCGGTATGTTCTACACGAACATTCAGGATGAGTCGGGATTCATTGAAGTGGGCGACGCTCCTTACGGCGACTTCTACGATAGCTCCTATCAGGTTCAACTCTCGAAGCCGTTTTTTGGCATAGCAAGCCAAAGCCTGTTGGCGGATCCGTTCCCCTTCACCTTCCCGCCGACCAATGTTTCGGCATCGCACCCGGATTCGACCTTCAACTGGGCATCGGTTGAACCGATTGCAGGTTCTGCTTTGCTTGAGACCAACGCGAAGGTTCCATATATCGAAAGCTACTACCTGGGCATCCAGCGTGAGCTTGGCAAGAGCACGGTGCTT
>CAIZGA010000160.1 GCA_903932385.1 uncultured Acidobacteriota bacterium | reverse complement strand
TTCACATCACATGGTCGTGTGCAGCAATCGTTCCCGTCTGGATTACGAGGAAAAGCGTCCAGCCGTAGAGAAATCCCCATAGCGGCCCCAGCGACTCACGCAGATACACATACTGCCCGCCGGCTCGCGGCATCATCGCTGCCAGTTCGCCGTAGCTCAACGCGCCAATCAGCGTCATCGCGGCCGTCAGCAGCCACGCGGTAATCAGCAACGCAGGCGAACCGGTATCGCGTGCAATGTCTGCCGAGACGATGAAGATGCCCGAGCCAATCATCGAGCCGACCACAATCGCCGTGGCGCTGAACAGTCCCATCCCCTGCACGAATGCGGGAGAGGCGGCCTTTTCACTTGTGTTTTTGTTTGTGGAAGTCACGTGCGTCAGTTTTACCGTAAATGCAGCAGAAAGTCTCGCGTTGATTTTTCCACGGAACCACTATCGCCAAACGGCAACAAGCCGGAAATCACCGCGACGGAATCTGCACCCGCAGCAATCACTTCGGCAGCATTGCTTAGCGTGATTCCGCCAATCGCCACCAGTGGTTTTCTTGTCAACGCCCGTACACGCCGCAAGCCTTCCAAACCCACCACGGGGTCTGGCTTTTCTTTACTATCGGTCGGGAAGATTGGGCCAATGGCCACGTAGTCGGCATCGCTGGCGTCGGCGGCAATCAACTGCGCTTCGTTATGTGTCGAAATTCCGAGGATCGCCTGCTGCCCCATCACGGCTCTCGCGCCACCGGGAGATAAATCCTCCTGCCCCACATGCAAACCATGCCAGCAGGCCAGCTTCGCCAGATCAGCACGGTCATTCAGAATGAGTGTGCAATCGGTTGCAGAAAAGATTTCCCGGATGCAGGCAGTATTCTCCAACACCTGCTGCGGAGTTCCCTGTTTGTCGCGATACTGCAACAGCGTCACTCCGGCATCGCGCAACTGCGTGGCGAAGTCTTCCAGCGCCATGCCACGCCGCGCCAGCGTATCGGCATCGGCAATGGCATACAAGCGCGGCAGCGCCAGCATTATTTTGCCTCTGCTTCTGCTTTAGCCGCTGCTTCGCGTTCGAAGAAGCGTTCCATGAACTTGGTGTCGAAATCGCCACGGCGGAATTCTGCATCGCGGAAAATTTTCTCATGCAGTGGAATCGTCGTATGAATTCCCTGCACCACAAACATGCCCAGCGCGCGCTGCATGCGCGACATCGCCTCTTCGCGGTCATGTCCATGCACAATCAGCTTGGCAATCATCGAGTCGTAGTACGGCGGTACAACGCCTTCGGCATACTGCGCCGTCTCCACGCGCACGCCGTTGCCACCGGGGACGTTGAAGACATGAATCTTGCCGGCAGATGGCGTGAATTTTTCCGGGTGCTCGGCGTTGATGCGGCACTCAATCGAATGCCCGCGCATCACAAACGGCTCGGTAATGATGTCCGTCAGCTTTTCTCCCATGGCGATGCGTAGCTGCGCCTTCACCAGGTCGATGCCCGTTACCATCTCCGTCACCGGATGCTCCACCTGGATGCGGGTGTTCATCTCGATGAAGTAGA
>CAIZGA010000159.1 GCA_903932385.1 uncultured Acidobacteriota bacterium | reverse complement strand
TGCCGGATTCATGATGGACCACGCAATAACAGCTTCTGCTGCGGTGGTCGATGTATTTTTTATTTCGTAACTCAAAATGGCGCATGGCAAACCGGAGGCATCGGCATCTAGCGGGATGAAGGGTGAAAACGCTTCCAGCGAAACTTGTACCGGGCAGTCGGCGTCATTGAATGCAATTCGCGAGATGGGATAGCTGGCATGGAAGGTAGCCTCTGCAAGGCGCGGCAGGCCCGGAGCATTGGCGAATCCCAGGCCTTCAGATTGCGTGTCGTACGGCGGCAGAATGCGACGTTCGAGCACGGCGCTGAACGGTATGGCATCGCCATGACGCACCCAGAGCGACGGGAAAGCATACTGCGGTGAGTTGCCGATGTCTGGGCGATTGAAGATTTGCCAATCCTGTAGATTGCCACGACCACCAAGGCCGATGCCGCCTGTACCGATGCCGCCGAGCGGACAACTGATGCGCGCGAGATTGCGCCCGGTAAATTTACGGGGAAATTCAATCTTGGCTGCGGCAGAATGCGTGGCGTCAGCATGTAACGTCGCTGAATTTTCTGCGCGAAGATTTTCCTGTGAGGCCGTGAGTGATGCCGAAGCCAGTGAGGCTGCAACGGCCGACTTCATGAAGTCGCGGCGTGTAGGTGTGTTTGCCATAGGCACCAACTTTCTGTGAGGGCACTGCAGCGGTTCATACTGCACTGCATTTTCAGCACGCACGATTGTAAATCGGCAGGCGCTACACCCTCACGGAAAGCTGGCAATTCTTTCTCTACGAACGATTAGTCTTTGTCATTGGCATCGTCACTGCTGCCATCCACCAAGGGACGGAAGCGATGCACAGGTACAGGTACGGGAGCGTCGGCACCCTTCACACTGCGCCAGATGATGGCGTTGAGGTTGTGCATGGGCGCGCGATCCAAATCGCTAAAGTCCATGTGCTTGCTCTCTGCCGCGCCATAGGACTTGGCTGTGTTGCGTTCGTTGACGTCAATCTGCGGGGCCAACACATTGAAGGGAGTTGTATCCGGCGTGGTACCGAAGGATGCATACATGGGCAGCGCAGCTGCATCGTACTGGCTCATCGGCGGCATACCGAGCAGCAACTCCATCGAGCGCACCATGGAACTTGTGCTGTACAGATTGCTATCCACAATGCCGCGCTTCACGTACGGGCTGATTACGAGGCCAACGGTGCGGCGTGCATCAACGTGGTCGGCGCCATCCTGCGCATCATCTTCAATGATGAAGATGGCTGTACTGGCCCAATAACGGCTGTGGCTGACGGCATCCACCAACTGGCCGATGGCGTAGTCATTGTTCGCGACCATCGCGCGCGGCGTAATGGATCCGGGCGTTGTGCCCATGGTGTGATCTTCGGGCAGGCTCATAACAATGTAATTCGGCAGACGCTTATTGGCGTCGGGGCTGTCAAAATTAGCTTCGTAATCTTTCAACTCGCGTTTGAAGATGGCGACGTGGTCGGTGTCGCGCATGGCGAGGCCGGGAACAAAATCCGGCGATACATGACCGGCGAGACCTTCTGCACCGATGGCCGCGTTGATGGTGGTTCCGGTGCTGGCACGTGCGGCAAATTCACCATACGAGCGATACGTGAGACCCATGCGCTGGGCCACATCCCATAGGTGACCGGCGGAAGGTACGTCGGCACGGCTTGTAGATCCGACACTGATACCGCCGTAGCTCGGGGGCCAGTTCTTTTCGTTGAAGTCGGTGGCGTAGGCCGAGTTGGACCACGAGTGACCGTCAACGCTGACTTCGCCATCGCAGTAGAGATTGTCGAGCGAGACATATTCCTTGGCCAGCGCATGCTGGTTGGGAGTAACGCTCTCTCCGAAGATGGTGAGCCGCGGATCGCCATTGGTTTTCGGCAAGTCGCCAAATACCTGATCGTAGGTGCGGTTTTCTTTGATGATGTAAATGATGTGTTCGATGGGTGTGCGTGCACCTACTTCGCGCGGCAGGATGCTGGGTGCCTGCGGTGGACGCGCTTCAGAAAGCAGCGAATCGTTATACGGTGTGTTGTCTACAACCTGGTTGGTGTAATGCGGCAGCTTCTGTTCCAGCGATGCGAGCGGAAGAACTTCCACACTTGAAACCTGCACCGTCTTGACGGAAACTTCGCTGCCCATTTCTTTAATCAACGGGCTATGCGGACCGTTCACATCGGGATGGCCGATTTCGCCTTTGGCGTTGCCGATGTAAAGTTCCGCATTTTGCTTGGTCAGCGCGAGAGCAGAGGGATACCAGCCGGTGGGAATGAATCCGACAACGGAACTATGCGCGCGATTGGCGATGCGAATAACGGCGATGGAGTTGTTGTCTGCATTGGCGACAAAGACCAGCTTGCGGACGTTATCAATCGCCAGCGCATCCGGGGTGGAGCCTTCCGGTGCAAGCGGCGTCAGAGTTGTCGAAAGACGCTCGAGGATCTGCAGTGTGTGCGTGTCAATCACGTAGACGGTATTGTCATTCGAGCAGGCGACAAAGAGTCGGCCATCGCTGGCAAGTTTCATGTCATTCGGATTGCTGCCGACGCGCAGAGTGCGTGTGACTTTGTTGGTGGCCGTGTCAACCACACTCACTGATTCACTGCCCCAGTTGGAAATGAACAACCGCTTGGCATCGTGGCTCAGTACTAGCTGATAAGGATCCACTTCCACTGGAATGCGGGTGGCGATGGCTCTTGTATCCACGTTGAAAACAACCACGCTGCTGGGCGCGGGGCCGCTGCTGCGGTTGGCGGCGTAGAGCAGATGTGTTCCGGGGAGATATGCGAGTCCTGCCCACCAAACGTTTTTGGGATCGGCAGTTTCGGTAAACTCTGCCACAGGCTTATCACTCAGGCGGCCGTTGGCATATGTGAATTCATAAATCGCACAACGCGTGCCGGGGACTTTATTGCCGGGAGCGGAATTGCCTCCGGAAACAAAAAGTTCTTTTCCATCGGTCGACCAGGTCATGCCG
>CAIZGA010000158.1 GCA_903932385.1 uncultured Acidobacteriota bacterium | reverse complement strand
TTCGCCCCGTTCACGCCACTGTCCCGAATCCGAACACCGCTAAACCCCCTCACCCCACCGCCGAAGATGGGTCTGTTCATTGCTATCCCTGATTGGAGTCCATCATGTCGTTCCCCTATTCCGCCAACACGGTTCCCACCCGTAACCAAATGCCTTTTGTAGTCCCGCAGCAGCGCACCGCAGAGGTCATCCCCATGCCCGAGCCAGCGCCGGAGCCGCCGCCCGCCGTCGCCATGCGTCGTCCCTCGCAGGAACAGGGTCGTGCTCTCGAACTTCTCGGCCGCGCCATTGAATATCTTGTCGACGAACACAACCATTACAACCGTGGCGAAGCGGTCGACTCCGATGCCGTCCGCCTGCTGATGCAGCTCAACCGCGCCGTCTTCGCAGAGTGTGAAGTCGTTCTCCCCTGGGCCGTCCGCCTGCGCCAGTGGATGACCTCCATGGTCGCCGCATAGTCGCAGCCTCGCCTTCTGTTAACCTAGCTGTAGAGGCAATCAGATCCGCGTGCTAGAAGTCACCCTGAACGGCAACTCCCGCAGCTTTCCATCGCTCGCCCCCGGCGCCGCGCTCGATGCCTTCATCGCAGAGCTAGGCCTCAAGACCGACCGCGTCGCTGTCGAACTCAACGGCGATATTGTCCCCCGCGCGCAGTGGCCCGCAACGCTGGTCCACTCCGGCGACAAACTCGAAGTCGTCCATTTCGTCGGCGGCGGCACAAAGTAATTTTTTCAGATTGAAATTTACTGCGTCGCCAGCAGCATGCCGAACAAACACAGCCAGAAGAATCCCATCGCGTGCCAATACCACGCCGTGCAGTCCACCAGGATCTGCCGCGACTCCACCCGCGCCAGCCGGAAGATGGCCGCCACCGCCACCAGCAGCGCCAGCAATCCCGCAATCACATGCAGCCCGTGCAGCAGCGCAATCACGCCGAAGAGGTTGTGGCTCAGTGCGCTGTCTTTGAAGGAACGCGAGTGCGTCACTTGCATCCATGCCGTCCACTGCCCGGCCAGAAATGTGATGCCCAGCAGCAGCGTCACCAGCAGCCATGGCAGCGTTCGCTTCACCGCCGGCCTGCCCAGCCCCAGCCACTCCTCCATCACATCAGTCTCGCGGAACATATGTCGCCGCGCCATCTCCATACTCACGCTGGAAAGAATCAGGATGCCCGTCGTCAGCCACAACACATGCGGCAGATGCATCGGGTGCCAGTTGTTCACATAATTGTTGTGGACGTCGATGTGCTTCGCGCCCTGGCCCATCATCCACAGCACTGCCGGTACCAGAAAGAAAAAGGCATCGCCGGCCAGCGCAGAGAAGAGTCCCTGCCGCGCGCGTCCCAGCCGTTCCCGCGGTCCGCGGCTGCCCGCCGGTTGCTCCTGCCAATTCTCCCCGTCGCCATCGCCCCCGCCGCCGGTCTTCCACGGCACATGCGGTGGCCGCCCGCCATTGCCCAGATTTTTCTCCGGCGCGCGTTCAACTTCCTTCACCGGTGTGGTGGTCGGGTTTGCCGGATGGGATGTGCTTGCAGGCATGGCTTCCCTCGCTACAACACGAGCGGTCTACCTGTTGGCCCGGTGCTGCCTTCAACGCGGGTCGCTGCTCCAGCGGAGGCATGGGCGGCCTGCTTGCCTAAAAGCTTACTCCAAATCTTCAATTCCGCCAGTGCGTGGAATTGGCAATGCTGAACAGAAACCACACAAGGGGCGAGTTGCTCTGCTTATCGAGCAAAGAAACAATCAAACAGAATAAAACTCGTGCCGACGATACCGAAGATTATTGAACCGCCCCAAATTTGCATGAATGTATTGATGCGTGCCTGCATTGGTTTATCGGGCTCATAGAGAACCACTACTTGCTGACCAATTGAAAAGCTCGCAAGGCTCGAAGATTCATCAGACGTAACTTTGTGCGATTGCCCATTCCTGTCTGTGAATTCAAACACAGGCGCATAAGAGACAAATCTGTTGACGCCCGTACCTTGGTCTGTTGATCGCACTAGATCGATGACCTTGCCATCAGCGCGTATGCAGTCACTAAGGAATTTACGGGTGTTTATGTACACCATTACCGAATAGACAATGCACCCCAGACCAGATCG
>CAIZGA010000157.1 GCA_903932385.1 uncultured Acidobacteriota bacterium | reverse complement strand
TTCCTCGGTGGCGTGCTCACGCTCTATTGGGCAGAAGCAAGCGGCAATCCGCTGCTGGCCAATGTGGACCAGCACGCCAGCTCCATGCAGAGCGGCGGCAACATGGAAGGAAAAGAGGTGCGCTTCGGCATCGCTGCCTCGTCACTCTTCGCCAACATCACTACGGACACGAGCACTGGCGCCGTGAACACCATGCATGATTCGCTTACCCCGCTGGGCGGCATGGTTCCGATGATCAACATGAAGCTCGGCGAAGTTATCTTCGGCGGCGTTGGCGTTGGACTCACCGGTATGCTCATCTTCGTGGTGCTCTCAGTCTTCATTGCCGGTCTGATGGTCGGCCGTACGCCCGAATATCTCGGCAAGAAGATAGAGGCCTATGACGTGCAAATGTGCATGCTGTATGTACTCATCTTTCCCATGATGATTCTCGGCTTCTCAGCTGCCACCCTGCTGATGCCGAAGCTTGGCCTCTCCAGCCTGGCCAATGCCGGACCGCACGGGCTGAGCGAAGTCCTCTACGCCTTCACTTCGGCCACAGCGAATAACGGCTCTGCCTTTGCCGGTCTGAACGCCAACACGGATTACTACAATCTCTCGCTCGGCATCTGCATGCTGGTCGGCCGCTTCATGATGATTATTCCGGTGCTGGCGCTGGCCGGAAATCTAGCAGAGAAGAAGATTGTTCCTCCCTCTGCCGGAACATTTCCCGTCACCACGCCGCTGTTTTCCGCGCTGCTGGTTGGCGTGGTGCTGATTGTCGGTGCGTTGACCTTCTTCCCCGCGCTCAGCCTCGGCCCGGTACTGGAGCATCTGCTGATGCTCTCCGGCAAAACATTCACGCTCTCGCTCTTCACGCTCTCAAAGCTGGTCTGGTAAGAAACTATGTCGACTACAAAATCACGTCCCCTGGCTGATCCCGCAATTGTTGTGCAGGCACTCAAAGACTGCCTGGTCAAACTGCATCCTGTAAAGATGATGCGCAACCCTGTCATGTTCGTTGTGGAAGTGGGCAGCGTTGTCACCACACTTCTGCTGGCGCAGGACATTTACAGCCACAGCGGCGCACTCGGTTTCGATGTGCAAATTACTCTCTGGCTATGGTTCACCGTACTCTTCGCCAACTTTGCGGAGGCAATGGCTGAAGGTCGCGGCAAAGCCCAGGCCGACACACTGCGTCGTGCCAAATCTGAAACCATGGCCGTGCGCATGGTCGGCAAAAAAACAGAGACGGTTGCCAGCTCCGAGCTGCGCAAAGGCGATGTGGTCGTCGTGATTGCCGGCGAAATGATTCCCGGCGACGGTGAAGTCATCCACGGTGTCGCATCGGTCGACGAATCCGCCATCACCGGCGAGTCCGCGCCTGTCATTCGCGAGGCCGGCGGCGATCGCTCCGCTGTCACCGGCGGCACACGCGTGCTCAGCGATGAGATCCACGTCCGCATCACATCCAACCCCGGCGAAACATTTCTTGACCGCATGATTGCTCTGGTCGAAGGCGCGGAACGCCAGAAGACGCCGAATGAAATTGCGCTCAATATTTTGCTGGCCGGTCTCACCGTCATCTTCCTGCTGGCTGTTGTCACACTGCAGCCGATGGCGATTTATTCCCACTCGCCGCAAACGATTTTCGTCCTGGTCTCGCTGCTTGTCTGCCTGATTCCAACCACCATCGGCGCATTACTCTCCGCCATCGGTATCGCGGGTATGGATCGTCTGGTGCAGCACAATGTGCTTGCCATGTCCGGCCGCGCTGTTGAGGCCGCCGGCGATGTAAATACGCTGCTGCTCGATAAAACCGGCACCATCACCTTCGGCAATCGCCAGGCAACGGAATTTCATCCGGCTCCCGGCGTCCTGCGCGAAGAATTGGCCAATGCTGCAATGCTCTCTTCACTGGCGGATGAAACGCCTGAAGGCCGCTCGATTGTGACGCTGGCTCGCGAACGCTATGGCCTACGCAGCAGCGAACTCGATGCCGCTGCGGTCTTCGTCCCCTTCTCTGCAACAACACGCATGTCCGGTCTCGACATGGAGGGTCGCAGCATTCGCAAAGGCGCCGGTGATTCGATTGCCGGATACCTACGCGAAAAAGGGATTGAGATTCCCGCCGCTGTTTTGGATACAGCAAACATGGTGGCGCAACAGGGATCCACGCCGCTGGTGGTTGCAGAAAACAATCGCGCGCTGGGCGTTATTCAGCTGAAAGACATCGTGAAGACCGGTATCAGCGAACGCTTTGCGCAACTGCGTTCCATGGGCATCCGCACGGTGATGATTACCGGTGACAATCCGCTGACCGCTGCTGCCATCGCACGCGAGGCTGGTGTGGACGACTTTCTTGCCGAGGCCAAGCCGAAGGACAAGATGGACCTCATCAAGCGCGAGCAGGCGGAAGGCAAACTGGTTGCAATGACCGGCGACGGCACCAAAGATGCGCCCGCGATGGCACAGGCTGACGTAGGCGTCGCCATGAACTCCTGTACGCAAGCAGCTAAAGAAGCCGGCAACATGGTGGATCTCGACTCCAACCCCACCAAGTTGATTGAGATTGTTGAAATCGGCAAACAGCTCTTGATGACCCGCGGCGCACTCACCACGTTTTCCATCGCCAACGATGTTGCAAAATATTTTGCCATCATCCCCGCGATGTTCGCCGGTACGTTCCCTGTGCTGAATGCGCTGAACATCATGCATCTGCAGAACCCGCAGTCGGCAATCCTCTCTGCAGTCATCTTCAACGCGCTGATTATCATCGCGCTGATTCCGCTGGCACTGCGCGGCGTTGCCTATCGACCCATGTCGGCAGAGGCCATGCTGCAACGCAACCTGCTGGTTTACGGAGTCGGCGGCATCATCCTGCCATTCATCGGCATCAAGCTGATTGATATGGCCATCACTTCCCTGCACCTTGTCTAACGGAATGAAAGAAACAGCCATGCTTACGAAATTTCGCAACCTGATG
>CAIZGA010000156.1 GCA_903932385.1 uncultured Acidobacteriota bacterium | reverse complement strand
GAACGGCGGCATCGGCCTGCTGGCAGGTGATGTGCGGGATTTGCTGCAGGCGCTGGCGGAGGTCGGCGAGGCGCGAGGGGCTGGCGTCGCAGGCGGTGATGGCGGCGGTGGGATGGCGTTCGGCAAGGATGAGGGTCTTGCCGCCGGGGGCCGCGCAGGTGTCCAGGATTCGAGCAGGACTGTTTTTCTTCTGCTGAACATTTTCCTGCCCGGATGCGGTTTGGGTTTCCAGGGAAATTGACTCGCTGGAAATTGCATGCCCGGATGCGGTTTGGGCTTCGAATACAGCGGCGGCGATTTCTGCGACGAGCTGCGAACCTTCTTCCATGAACTGCGTTGTTGCGGAGACAGCATCGCTGCCGGATTCGCGGCGCTGGGCGCAGGTGAGCAGAGCGCCGGGCTGCCAGCCTTCTGGCAAAGGAGTGTCGTCATTCGCGGCGCGGCGCATGGTGAGCACGGGCTGCTGCTGGCCGGCGAGTGCGATGGCGCGTGCGGCGGGCTCGCCATAATTTTTCTTCCAGCGGTCGAGCAGCCAGACCGGGTGCGCGGTTTCAAGAGCGAGTTGCAGCAGCGGTGAGGTGGGCGTGAATCCGAGGGCGGGTGCGGTGAGTTTGCGCAGGATGGCGTTGACCATGCCGGTGGCCTGCGGCTGATTGCCCAGACGGCACAGCTCGACGGACTCTGAAATGGCGGCGTGCGCGGGGATGCGGTCGAGATGCAGCAGTTGAAATGCGCCGAGGCGGAGCGCGGTGGCAACGGGCGCGGGCAGCGGGTCTTTGGGACGCTGCAGCAACGGCGCGATGCGCGCGTCGAGCGAAATCTGCCAGCGCAGGACTCCCATGACGAGCGTGGTGGCGAGGTTGCGGTCGAGCTGGCTGAGGCCGGCGGTGAACTCCGAATGCAGAAGATTGTCGCTATTGCCCTGCCCCGTTTGCACGGCTTGAAGAATTTGAAAGGCGGCGCGGCGGGCGGGCGAGATGCGCGGCGAAGTTGTGGCGACGGGCGGGCGCTGTGGGGGAGTGGCCATCAGCCGAGTTGCTCCCCGTGCGGGATGGCGAGGCCACGGAGAAATTCTTTGGCGGGCATGCGTTTGCGGCCTTCGAGTTGCAGTTCCGTGCCGACGAGAATGGTGTTGCCGCCGCAGGCGATGTAGAGCGCGTCTTTGGCGAGCAGGACGCAGCCGCAATCGTAAGTGCCGGGGATGGTGGTCTCCAGTTGCGGGCCGACGTGCATGGCGGTGATGGCGAGCCGCTTCTCTTCCCCGTCGCGCAGGGTGATGGTAGTGTAGGCGCCGGGCCAGGGTTGGAACCCGCGAAAGCGATTGACGATTTCCTGCGCGGTGCGTTGGAAGTCGATGCGGCCGTCTTCTTTGGTGAGGATGGGCGCGAGCGTGGCGTTGGCGTGGTCCTGCGGCGTGGGCGGCAGCGTTACGGTGGCGAGGCCGTCCAGCGTACGCAGCATGAGTTCCGCGCCGGCGTCGGCGAGCACGGGGAACATGTCCTGCGCAGTGGCGGAGGGCGGGATGGCAATCTCTTCCTGCAGCAGGATGTCGCCGGTGTCGAGGCCTTCATTGATGCGCATGGTGGTGTTGCCGGTGACGGTTTCTCCGCTGGCGACGGCCCACTGGATGGGCGCGGCACCGCGATACTTGGGCAGCAGCGATGCATGCAGGTTGATGTTGCCGAGCGGCGGGAGTGAGAGCATCCACGGCGGAATGATGCGGCCATAGGCGACGACGAGGATGGCGTCGGGCGCGATGGCTTCAAGCTGCGCGCGGAAGGCTTCATTGTTGCGGATTTTTTCCGGCTGCGTGACTGCAATGCCGAGCGATTGCGCGAGAAGTTTTACCGGCGGCTCTACCGATTCCATGCCGCGACCGGCGGGACGGTCTGGCTGGGTGACAACGAGCGCGACCTGATGCCCGGCGGCGTGAACGGCGCGGAGTGTGGGGACAGCGAAATCCGGCGTGCCGCAGAAGACTAGTTTCATGGCTACCACTCGCCGAGTTTGATGAGTTTGCGGATGCGGCGGACGATGAGTTCGCGTTTGAGGCGGCTGATGCGGTCGATGAAGAGCACGCCGTTGAGGTGGTCAATCTCATGCTGCAGGCAGCGGCCCAGCAGGTCGTCGCCTTCAATCTCAAACCACTTGCCGGTCAGGTCCTGCGCGCGCACTTTGACGACGGCTGCGCGCTTCACTTTTTCGCGGACATCGCCGAGCGAGAGGCAGCCCTCTTCTTCATACAACGTGTCGTTGGAGTGATGAATGATTTCCGGATTGACGAGAACGAGCTGGTCTTCGGGGTTGCCGTCGTTGGGCACGTCGATGACGGTGAGTTGCTTGGCGACGGCGATTTGCGGGGCGGCCAGGCCGATGCCGCGCGCCTCATACATGGTGGCAAACATTTCCTCGGCGAGCTGGCGGAGGTTGTCGTCGAAGACGGTGACGCGGTCGGCAACTTTGGCGAGGACCGGCTCAGGATATTTGACGATTTTGTGCAGCTTGACGGTGGCGGAGTGTTTCTCTGCCGGAGTCTTGGTCGATTTTTTTCCCGGCACCGGGTGCGTATCTTCTGCCGGTATGCCTTTGCTAGCTTCGCTCATGTTGAACCTGATGCACGTATTTAAAAATTGCGAATCTGCTCGCGGTAGCCGTCGAAGTTGCGGCGGAGTTCGAGCAGCGAGTCGCCGCCAAATTTTTCGAGGACCAGTTTGGCAATCGCCAGCGCGACCATCGACTCCGCAGCCACACCGGCGGCGGGAAGGACGCAGACGTCGCTGCGTTCATACGCGGCCTTGACGGGTTCGCGGTCGGCAAAGTTGACGCTGGCCAGCGGGCGACGCAGGGTGGAGATGGGCTTCAGGTAGCCGCGAACGACAATGTCTTCGCCGTTGGAGATGCCGCCTTCAATGCCGCCGGCGTTGTTGTGGTCGCGGGTGAAGCGGGTGAATTTTTCTGCGTCGGTGGCATCGGCGTAACCGATGGCATCGTGCACGGTGGAACCCATTGACTCGGCTGCGGTAACGCCACGGCCGATTTCAACAGCCTTGACGGCCTGCAGCGACATGACGGCGCCGGCAAGTTGGCCATCGAGACGCTCGTCCCAGTTAGCGTAGGTGCCGATGCCCGGAGGCACGCCGTGGGCGATGACTTCAAACACACCGCCGACGGTGTCGCCGGTGCGCAGGGCGATATCCACCTGCGCTTTCATTTCCTGCTCGCTGGCTTCATCCACGCAGGCGAGAAGAACTTCCTGCTTGTTGCGCAGGGCGAAAACTTTTTCCCAGAGACCGGGTGCGTCGAGCACGGCGGGGGAAAGCGATGCGGTGCCGGTGCGGATGACGTGGCTGGCGACTTCAATGCCCAGCGGCTTCAGCAGCAGTTTGGCCAAAGCTCCGCAGGCAACACGCGCGGTGGACTCGCGGGCGGAGGCGCGTTCGAGAACGTAACGCGCATCGGGAAAGTTGTACTTGAGGGCACCGGCAAGATCGGCATGGCCCGGGCGCGGCGATTTGACCGGCTGATGCTTTTCAGCATCGCCCGTTTCTACCGGCAACTTCTCCGACCAGTTTTTCCAGTCGGCATTGGCAATCTGCATGGCGATGGGCGAGCCGATGGTGCGTCCATGGCGAACGCCGGTGAGGATGTGCGCGGTGTCGGTTTCAATCCGCATGCGACCACCGCGGCCATAGCCCTGCTGGCGGCGCCAGAGCTCGCGGTTGATGAAGGCGGGGTCAACCTCAACGCCGGCCGGAAGACCCTGAACCAGGGCCACCAGGGCCTCGCCGTGCGATTCCCCTGCTGTAGAGAAACGAAGCATATATGTGATTGTAATGCATGGCAGTTAGCGGATTGCAGCGGCTATTTGCCGACCAGCCACTCAAACTGCTTCTCAGTAAGCGGTACCACGGAGAGGCGGCCCTGGGTGACCAGCGGCGATTTTTCAAAGAGCTTGTGGGCTTTGATCTCGGGCAGGGTGTGCGGGGTGGCAATCGCCTTACCCACTTTGATGCGGACGAGCGGGACTTTGGGGTCCGTGGCATCGACGGAGACGACGGTGGCGGTGCCAGTCGCGGCGCGTTCTTCGCCGGTGTGATATATCACGAGGCGCTCACCGGCTTTCATCTCACGGAGATGTTTGACGGCGGCGGGATTGGTGACGCCGTCCCAGATGGTTTCTTTGTCGCGGAGCAGGTCGGCGAAGGAGTAGACCGTGGGTTCAGACTTGAGGAGGAATGGCATACGAGCAGGATAGCAAGATTGCCGTTGCGGCCCCCCTCGCGCCGAGATTGCGAATGGGCGGAGGGCCGCGACGAGGCATTGGCGGGAGGCCGCGTGTGGGACGGGCAATGGGTTGCCGAAGTTCTACTTGGGACTGGTGGAATCGACTTCTTTACGGATGAAAAAGGGCCCGTCGGCCGACTGGACACGCTCTGCAATGGCGATGATGTCAGCGAGTTGATCATCGGTGCAGGCGGTGCCGTTGGTCTGGATGCATTTCAGGGTGCCATTGGGGTCCATGCTGATGTAGCGGACCATGGCGAGTTCCTGATGTGCGTCACGCGCACTGACCATGTTCTTGTTGAGGTAGAAGACCTGCGTACGGGTGCAGGGAGTGGTGCCGTTGGCTGCCGTACACTTCAAAACGGTGGCGGCCTGGGCGGCG
>CAIZGA010000155.1 GCA_903932385.1 uncultured Acidobacteriota bacterium | reverse complement strand
CCGGCGACGGCGGCGAATGTGAATCCGACAACAACAGCAACGATGAATGCGGCGGGAGTGCCGGTGTATCCGCAGGCGAATGGACAGTTGGACAGCGAGCGCGAGGAGAACACGACGTATGCAGTGACTCGTCGGTTGCACCACATGGAACAGGCGCCGGGACGGGTGGACCGCATTACGGCGGCAATTGTGGTGAATGATCGCGAAGTGATGGAAGGCGCTGGCAAGGACGCTCACATGGTGTGGAAGGCACGGACTCCAGAGGAGATGCAGCGGCTGACGCAGTTGGCGCAGGCAGCGGTGGGATTTGATTCGCAACGCGGCGACCAGGTGGTGGTGGAGAACCTGAGCTTTATGAGCAATGCGACGCCGGTGGTTGCGAACAAAGCACAACAGGTGATGGACCAGGCGACGGCACTAGTGAATGACAATCCGGGAGCCGTGCATTTGCTGCTGGGTGCGGGCGGTGTGTTGCTGGTGTTGTTTATGGTGCTGAGGCCGGCGGCGAAAAAGATTACTGATGTGATGACGCAGCCGAGACAGTTGATGGCGAGTGCGACGGCGCATGGCGGGAATTATCTGGGTACGGCAGGAGAGCCGGCGATGGAAAGCGATGCGAGAGGAAATGACACCGGGTTTGAGCCGGAGGTGGATGACAACGGGCCGGCGTTGAAGCGGGTGAAGCGACCGCGTCATACGCAGGCGTTGTTTGATCATGTGTCGAACCAGATCAAGAAGGAACCTTCACAGTCGGTGCGTTTGTTGGAGACGTGGATCAACACCAATGATTCCCGCGGCGAGTAGGGCAACCGTTCCATCAACAATGTAGTGGAGTGAGGAGTACGAGATGGCAGCACCGGCAAGCGCGATTGCGATGGCGACCAGCGGGATCATCGAGGGCGGCGGAGAAATTCCGAAGGCCGATCTGCCAGGGCTGCGCAAGGCGGCGATTCTGGTAATTGCGCTGGGCGACGAGATGGCCAAGGCACTGCTGATGGAATTGAACGATGTGGATGTGCAGCGGTTGACTGAAGAGATTGCGATGGTGAAAGAAGTTCCGCCGGCTGTGATTCTGCAAGTGATGTATGAGTTTTACACGCTGCTGGAAACGCAGTCGTACATGCTGCGTGGTGGGTTGGGATACGCGACGAAAGTACTGGTGGAGGCATTCGGTCAACATCGCGCGGATGAGTTGTTGGGCCAGGTACGACGGGCGCGAGAGGCGACGCAGAGCGATCTGGCGATACTGCGAACGATGGAACCACAACAGTTGGGCAAGTTGTTGGAGGCTGAGCATCCGCAGACGATTGCGTTGGTGCTGGCGCATATGGATCCGAAGCTGGCGTCAATTGTGTTGATGAATTTGAGCGATCATCAACGCGTGGCTGCGGTGCAGCGGTTGGCGGAGATGCGACAGTTTTCTCCGGAGATGGCGCAGAAGGTGGCGTTGAGTTTGTATCGAAGGATGGAGATGCTGGGTTCGGCGGGGCGCAGGTCGTACTCGGGATTTCGTGCGGTGGCGGATTTGTTGAATCGTCTGGAGAGCAAACCGGCGGCGGAGATTCTGGAGGAGATTGAGAAAAAAGACCCGAAGGTGGCAATCAGCATCCGCAACCTGATG
>CAIZGA010000154.1 GCA_903932385.1 uncultured Acidobacteriota bacterium | reverse complement strand
GAAATAGCAACCCCGCGAGAACGCGCTCACAATTCGCCCGACAGCCGAACCAATCACGGCCAGCACGAACAACATAAAGAAGATGCCCACGCCAATCAGCAGGCCCACCGGCGGGTCGGCCGAGGAGTGCTGTGCATTTTTGCTATGCATCATGGCGAAAATCAGTGCATAGAAGGGCAGCGCCAGCATTGCACCGAATAACAGTCGCCAGATGGCAGAGATCAAAATTCTTATCGGGGAGTAGCGCGTCACTTCATGCATGGCAGTCAGATCGAAATCTGGCATGGGCTGCCTTTCGTTCAGTAAATATTGAGGTCTACCTAATAAGTTAAGTGTTCGTATTTATATGACAATTGCCGCCGACTGTACATCAAATTTTTTCTGAATCTTTTCGCAACCATAATCCAGCCGCGTCATCTATATACACAGTCACTGGAAAACTCTGCATTTGGGCCTGAACCAAGATCTCTGGAAACGCGTAGAATTTTATTACCCACAGCCCCACCAACACCGTCTTTGGAGAATACTTTTGAAGTCCGCCACTACAAAACATCCCACGTTGCGCTGGCCTGCCCTCGGGTTTGGGATAGCAGGTGCCGTCATGTTGTCGCTGTTTGCCAGCGGCTGCCACAAGTCCGCCGCTGCAACCAATGCCGGCGGGCACGCATTCCCGGTTGCGGTGGCTCCAGTTACTTTGGCGCCAGTCGCCCAGGGAGACACCTACGTCTCCACCATCAAGTCCCGCCGATCCGCCAGCATGCAACCTCAGGTGGATGGCAACATCACGCGCATTCAGGTCAAGTCCGGCGACATCGTCAAGTCCGGTGCGCTGTTGATGCAGATTGATCCGCAGAAGCAGCTTGCCACCGTGCAGCAGCAGGAGGCCATCGAGCGTCAGATGCTGGCGACCTACCAGTTCAATCAGGTGGAGGTCGAGCGTCAGCGCAAACTATTTGCCGCTGGCGTTACCAGCCGCGATTCGCTGGACCAGGCCGAGCAGGCATTCGCCAACTCCAAGGCCGCGTATGAATCCGCTGTGGCTCAAACTGCCACGCAGCGCGAACAGTTGAAGTACTACGAAATTCGCGCGCCCTTTGACGGAACCGTTGGCGACATCCCGGTCCACATCGGCGATTATGTTTCCTCCACCACGCTGCTGACCACGGTGGATGAAATCGCGCAGCTGGAAGCCTACATCTATGTTCCCGCAGACAAGGCCCCGCAGTTGAAGCCGGGGCTGCCCGTGAAGATTTACGACAACGCCGGCAATCTGCTGGAAACCACCAGCATCAGCTTCATCTCGCCGGAGATGGATCCCAATCTGCAGGGTGTTCTGGTCAAGGCAGAAGTTCACCGCACACCGGAAATTCTTCGCAACGCGCAGATGATCAAGGCCAACATCCAGTGGAGCAATGCCCCGCTGCCGATGGTTCCCGTGCTTGCGGTAACTCGCATCGGCGGACAAACATTCGTCTTCACCGTGGCCCAGCAAAACGGCATGTTCTCCTT
>CAIZGA010000153.1 GCA_903932385.1 uncultured Acidobacteriota bacterium | reverse complement strand
TTTTTTTCTTTCAGTTCTGCAATGGTCATTGTCACCTACGTGGTTTTGGGGAAGCTTGCGGGGAGATGGAGTTGGGATGGGATGGTACAGGGACCAGAACTAAATTTCGAAACAACTTGGGAAACGAAACTACGTTATGTGCAGATCTCTGCAACGAGTAAGTAAATAGTACAGCAACTGCAGGAACCGCGCTTAAGCAGCGCGGCGTTCCTGCAGGTTAATGCCAGACTTGACGGACGAAGCCGATGTCGCCATCGGTTTCGTCTCGTGAAAACGCACCAGAACGTCGTTCATCGTTTCCTGAACGCGGGTGGTGGGGCGGTGCAGCTTGCGGGTTGCCTTGGATGCCAACTGGCAAAGCTGGTAGCGATTGGTAACGTGGGACAGAGCCCCAAAAATCAGATCAGAGCGCATCATGCTTCTCCTTGGTAAAAAAATGAAATTTCAGTTCACTACGAGTAGTTCTTTGTCCTGTTATCTCTGCGTAGGCTTGTAGCCAGTGCAGTGTCAGGATCGGTGTGTGCTTTGCTGCTATGCCTCAAATAATTGCTACTGTTTTGGATTGCAAAATCTGTTGCTTATTTCACGGCAAGTCCAATGTTGCCAGCCTGAACCCGCATATACATTCGATGCAGGTTAGAACTTCTTTGCTGCAACAAATGGCTGAAAAATGCCAACCACCTGAAACATATCTGGCGCTCGAGATTTCCGTGCTTCTAATAAGACGCGGAAAAACACAGAACGATACCGGCAGGCAAAAAATCTTGCCCAACCCATACGCCATCAGAGTCTTTGCCCTGTTTTTCAAATCAACCGGGTTGGCCACTTCACCAGGCTGATGCCGAGGATTGTGATGACCTGCCACACGCAGACGGATGCAAGGTTCGCTGTGTCTGGTGATGGCCGGATGCAAGAAAGTCCGCCTCGGGTGTCCGCCAGCTTCTGCATTTTCAGCATTTTGCCAGCCAGGCCCAGAAAAATCTTGAACCTGTGAGGTGGAGGTGTTGCATGAATTCGGCACTATGAATGTATCGTGTATGGGGGCTCAGGTCAATGCTTATTTTGGTATGGGGCGAAGCATGCCTGCCCGATGGAGGATTTGGCGCGGGTAAACGAAAATCCCATATAAGTTGAACTATATGAACGGTTTACCGTGGCGGGTTCGCGCTATATTCCGCTCCGGAAGCTGCTTCTATATTGTTGGAGCCGGAATCCTACGCCTAAAGATAGGGACGGTTGTCCTACTGGCAATTTTGTTACGTCAGGCCCAGTAGCTGCGATCGAGCGTTCGGTACTGGATGGCCTCGGCCAGATGCTTGACCTGTATCTCGGTTGCGGCTTCCAGATCCGCAATCGTACGGGCGACTTTCAGAATGCGGTCATGTGCGCGGGCGCTGAGACCCTGCTGCAACATGGCGCGTTCCAGCAGACGCTCGGACTCCGACGCTAGTTCGCAGTAGGTGCGAATTTGCCGCGTGCTCATCTGCGCGTTGGAATATATCGGCCGCGAAACCGCTTGCGGCGAACCGGCAGTGCGTTCACCTTCCATCACAAAACGCTGGTGCTGAATTTCGCGGGCACGCAGCACACGGTCGCGTATCTCTGCCGAGCCTTCGGTGGCAGACGCGCCGCGGAGTTCCTTGTACTGCACAGCGGGAACTTCAATGTGGATGTCGATGCGGTCAAGCAGCGGTCCGGAGACTTTTGAAACATAGCGCTGGATCATCGGCGGCGTACACATGCAGTCACGCGACTTGTCATTGAAGTATCCGCAGGGGCAGGGGTTCATGGCGGCGGCCAGCATGAAGCGCGCCGGAAAACTTAAACTCATTGATGCACGCGCGATGGTGACGTTGCCATCCTCCAGCGGCTGCCGCAGCACTTCAAGAACATTGCGCGGAAATTCCGGCAGCTCATCCAGAAATAACAGACCGTTGTGCGCGAGAGAAACTTCTCCCGGCCGCGGGATGATGCCGCCGCCGATGAGACCCGCGTCGGAGATGGTGTGGTGCGGTGAACGAAATGGCCGCTGCATCACCAGGCCGGCTTCGGCATCCAGAACGCCGGCAACGGAATGAATTTTTGTGGTCTCGAGTGCTTCTTCAAACGAGAGCGGTGCCAGGATCGATGGCAGTCGCTTGGCCAGCATAGTCTTGCCGGAACCCGGCGGGCCAATCATCAGGATGTTATGTCCGCCGGCGGCTGCAACTTCCAGCGCGCGCTTTGCCGATTGCTGTCCACGCACATCGCGGAAGTCGGGGCCGATGTGGTCAATCTGGCTGAGCAGTTGTTGTGTGTCTACACGCAGCGGTTGTGCAGTCAAAGTCCCTGTTGCGGCAGAGTTCAGCAACTCGCGAACTTCAATCAGCGAGCGTACGGGATAAACGTTCACGCCTTCCACCACCGCAGCCTCACGCGCATTCTGCGCAGGGATGAGCAGGTTGGGAATTCCGTGTTCGCGCGCGGCCACGGCGATGGGCAACATGCCTTGCACGGCACGCAGCGAACCATCGAGACCAAGTTCGCCGACGAGAAGAAAATTGCTGAGGTCTGAAATTTGTAAAGCACCGTACGCGCCGAGGATGCCGATGGCGATGGGGAGATCGAAGCCTGAGCCTTCCTTCTTGATGTCGGCTGGCGCCAGGTTGATGGTGATGCGCGTGGGCGGAAGGTCGAAGCCGGAGTTGCGAATGGCCGAGCGAACACGATCGCGACTCTCGCGCACTGCGGCGTCGGGCAGCCCAACCGTGGAGAAGATTTCCTGTTCCTGCTTTGCGCCGGAGAAATCCACTTCAACGTCGATAATATTTGCATCAATGCCGTATACGGCTGCGCTGCGTACTTTGAAGAGCATGAATCTCCTGGCTCCCGCGTTTGTGATGCAAAATGCGTTTGTAGTATGTGCGGAAAGTGTAGCACTTGCAGAGGCTGGTGGCGCATGCTTTAGCGGTGCTGCGGTGGCGGCGATTTGCGCCGTTATAAAAATTTCAGAAATTGGCGGCGATGTTTGTCATGCAGTGAATCCAAATTATTACTAGCGCTGCTGTTGGAATAAATACGCGAGTTGAGCAGTGAGTGATGAGTTCATTGCATCATCATGCGGGGTGCGTGTTATGTTGTATGCAAATCAGCGCGTCATTGCAGTGTAGAAATGCGCACGCGTGTGTCTTGTGTGTTAAGAATTTATTCAGACGCGCGACGCGATGATGAGTGAGTGTGAGCAACACGCGAAACGAGAAGACGAGTAGTCGCAAAAGCGAAAAATATTTTTATTTTTTCCTTGACATCACATTCTCATCACTCTATACATTCGTTAGCTGCAAGATACGTCTTGCAGATCGATGTCACATCGAAAAAGGGAGAATAGAACAATGGCAGCTAAGAAAGCAGCAAAGAAGGCAGCAAAGAAGCCCGCGAAGAAGGCCGCAAAGAAGAAGAAGTAACTGCGGACCAACTGAC
>CAIZGA010000152.1 GCA_903932385.1 uncultured Acidobacteriota bacterium | reverse complement strand
GTGGAAGTGAGCGATGACATAAACGGCAGCAGGCTGTAGAGCGCGTGGCGGACTTCTGCCGGATGCGCATTGCCCCAGTGCCAGTTGTTCAGATTATGCGGCGCATGTTCGGCACGGAGTCCGCGTTCGACGGCGGCGGTGAGAAGAGCGTCCCAGGTGGCGTAGCCGGGCGGCAGCCAACGCGCGGGTTGATGCACGATTAATTCTTCCTGAACATAATCATGCTCGGCCCATTGGTAGGCCTGCCAGTCATTGCCCAGCCGCGGTTGCAGCAGCATGGGCCAGAAGGCATTACGCGCGGCGGCGAGAATGGTGGGCGCGACTGCATCGGTGGTGACAGCGCCGTTCCAGTTGCGGAGCAGGTCTGCCGCCTGACGCAGCCGTGTGCTGGCGTTGGCGGTGTGGTCAATGGCGTAGGCAAAGCGTTGCGCGAGTTCGTGGTCCAGTGTGGAGTCAACATTATTCTGCAGCGCGAGCATGTCTTCACGATGCATGCCGGTGCGACCGAGCAGGGATTTCCAGATGCGTTCGTTGCGGTAGGGAGCTTCCCAATTTAATGTGAGCGGGTTGGCGTCATCGTCGGGAGTGACGCGCGAGTTGGCGGTGGCGAGAACATCTTCCGCAGGGTTGTAGACCGAGGGCATCTGGTCAAAGGGAATGTAGCCCTGCCACTCGCCCTGACCACCGGCGATGGGAGTTGCATTCAAACCATTGGGGCGATTGGGGACCCAGCCGACGGCGTGGTAGCCGATGTTGCCGGCGGTATCTGCATAGACGGCGTTTTGCGCGGGCGAACCGTAGTGGGAAAACGCGGCGCAGAATTGCTGCCAGTTTTGCGCGGAGTCGATATCGAGGAACGGATCTTTGACGGCGGCGGAATCGTAGATGGTCCAGCGAAGGCTGATGGCGCGCGACTCATGCGGCAGCAGCGGCGAGATGATGGGGCCATGCGCGGTGACGCGGACATCGAGCGAAACATCTGCATGGCCGCGGACGTGGATGACTTCACGGCGATGCTCGATGGGCTGCCAGGAAATTTTTCCATCGGAGGAGGTGATGGCGGATTGATCCTGAGAATTGATTTGCTCGATGTAGAGGTCCTGCACATCGGCACCGAGGTTGGTGAATCCCCATGCGATGTGGTCATTGTGGCCGACGACAACGTAGGGCGCGCCGGGAATGGTGACACCGGCGGCGTGAAAGCCGGGCGCGGCGAGGTCGGCGATGTACCAGATTTCCGGAATGAGATGCTGCAGGTGCATGTCATTGGAAAGCAGCGGATGGCCGGAGGCGGTGTGCGCGCCGGAGACGACCCACTCGTTGGAACCGTTGCGGCAACTGTCGCAGAACTGGCTGCCGTCGGTACGCAGAGTGCGCAGAGCGGCAATGTATTCGGCATCCGCAGAGGGAGAGAGCGTTGGCGGCGCGAGTTTGCTTTGCGTTTCGTCGAGCGGGACGTCGGGAATATCCTGCTGCGGCTGCGTGAGGTCAGTGACAGGCTGCGCGGGAGGATGATCGCGCCAACTGCCGACGGGATACAAATCGCCGGAGAGTGCGGGCGGAAGTTTGGCCATCACACGTTCGCGGCCGAGCTTGGCGGGATAGCCGGTGGTGAGGTCCTGGTCCATGATGAGCGCGATGAGGAGCGTGTCGCGCGGTTGCCAGTGGGCGGGGGAGTAATGCAGCACGCGAAATTCTGCCGGCAGTGGCCCGCTGGATTTATCTCCGGTATGCGAATCGATGAAGGCATTCACGCCGCGCGCGTAGTCGTCGAGATAGCGGCGGTCTTCAGCACTGAGGGATGCGGCGGCGGCATCGGCGGTGTGGCGCAGTTGCAGGTAGCGCTGCATGCGGTCATGCGAGAGCGCCGAGGAGCCGAAAATTTCCGCGAGTTCACCGGAGCCGTGGCGGCGGAGAATGTCCATCTGCCAGAGGCGGTCCTGCGCGGTGACATAACCCTGCGCGTAGAAAAGATCGTCGAGCGATTGCGCGTGGATGTGCGGGACGCCGTGATGGTCGCGGAGTACGGTGACCGGCGCGGAAACGCCGAGCGAGATGGTGCCGTCAATCTGTGGTAGCGAGACGCGCATGGCCTGACGTACCCAGGCGAGAAATCCCGCGTATCCGAGGGCCAGCAGGAAGGCCAGCAGCAGCAGCGTGTACACGGCCCTGCGCAGCCAGCGAAAGAGCGTGCTGCGCGAGGGCAGGGCTGCGAGAATTTGTGCGGTGCGATGGGACATGGCCGGATGCGGGAGGCTGCTGACATTGAGTGTATGCGAGGCGGGGGAAAATTACAGTGCAGAGGCAATGCAGATGTGATGCGCAGCTTGACATGCACGGCGGGGGAACTATCCTAAGAGATTCCACACGACAACGCAGTGCAAGTGTGCGGACGGACGGGCGAAAGGCGAGGGGATTTTGAAAGCGAAGATTTTTTATCACGACAAATGTTTTGACGGCGCCTGTTCGGCATCGCTGTTCACGCGTTTCTATCGCGAATGCATCTCCGCCGATGCGACCTTTGAGTATCACGGGCTGGTGCATCGCGCCGGCGCGTTGTTTGACGAGAGCGACTTTACCGGCGACGAGAACGCGATTGTGGATTTTAAATATTCCGATTCGCCGCGGTTGACGTGGTGGTTTGATCATCACCAGAGCGCGTTTCTGACTGAGGCCGACCGCGAACATTTTCTTGCCGGGCAGCGGGACGGATCGCAGGTGATGCGAAAGTTTTTTGACCCGAACTATATATCGTGTACCAGTTTTATTGCGGACACGGCGAAGTCGAAGTTTGGCTTCAACACGGAGCCGCTGCGCGATTTGATTTACTGGGCCAACATTGTGGACGGCGCGAAATATGAAAGCGCGAAGGCCGCGGTGGAGATGGCCGAGCCGGCGATGAAGCTGACCATGGTGATTGAAGCGGCGAAGGACCCGATGCTGGTGCCGCGCGTGATTCCGCTGCTGACGAAGATGAGCCTGAGCGATGTGCTGGGGCAGCCGTTTGTGCAGGAGCAACTGGCGCCGCTGCTGGAAAACCATCAGGAGTCGCTGAAGCTGATTGGCGAACGCGCCAAACTGGAGCAGGGGACGATCACCTTCGACATCACCGACCATCCGGTGGAAGGCTACAACAAATTTATTCCGTACTATTTATTTCCGGCGGCGACGTACAACGTTGGGCTGAGCAAGAGCAGCTTCCGCGTGAAGGTTGCGGTGGGGACGAATCCGTGGACGCCGTTGAAGTCGGAGCAGTTGATTAACCTGGCGGCCATCTGCGAGCGGTATGGCGGCGGCGGCCATGCGCGCGTGGGAGCGGTGAGTTTCCCGCTGGACCGTGCCGAGGATGCGGCGGCGGCGGCGAAAGAAATTGCAGCGGAGCTGAGAAGCCAGACGGTATAAGGCCGGCATCGCTGCGCTGTTAGAATCGAAGACGACGATGAAATGCCCATTTTGCGGATTCCAGCAGGACAAGGTAATCGACTCGCGCGAGAGCAAGGAAGCCGACTCCATCCGGCGGCGGCGCGAGTGCGAGCGGTGCAACAAACGCTTTACCACCTATGAGCGGATTGATGAAGTTCCATACATGGTGGTGAAGAAGGACGGTCGTCGCGAAAAATTTGAACGCAACAAAGTTTTGAACGGCCTGTTGCGCGCCTGCGAAAAGCGGCCGGTGGCGTCGTCGCGGCTGGAAGCGATTGTCGACGAGACGGAAACCTACATTATTGATTCGCCGGAACGCGAACGCAGCACCAGTGAAGTGGGCGAGTTGATTATGGACCGGCTGCGGCAGATTGATACGGTTGCGTACATACGATTTGCGTCTGTGTATCGCGACTTCAAAGACGTAAGTGAATTCAAGGCCGAGTTGGAAGAGTTGTTGAGCAGCCGCGAAGCCCGACGCAAAAAATCCACACAGGAATAAAAATGATGCCACGTTCCCACACGATTACTCTCATCCCCGGCGATGGGATTGGCCCCGAAGTGACTGCAGCCGTTGTCCGCATTCTGGAGAATGCCGGGCGCGCCACCGATGTGCATTTCAACTGGGAGCCGATGATGGCCGGCGCCGAGGCCTTTGAAATGCATGGCGAATATATTCCGGCGGAAGTGTATGCCTCCATCGAGAAGAACCGCGTTGCGCTGAAGGGGCCGGTGACCACGCCCATTGGCGGCGGTTTTGCGTCGATCAACGTGACGCTGCGGAAAAAGTTTGAGCTGTTTGCAAACTTCCGTCCGGTGAAGAGCCTGCCCGGCCTGGTGACGAAATTTCCCGATATTGATTTGATTATCGTGCGCGAAAACACTGAAGACCTCTACGTCGGTCTGGAGCATGAGATTGTTCCCGGCGTGATTGAGTCGCTGAAGATCATTACAGAGAAGGGTTCCACGCGCATTGCGAAGTTTGCGTTTGAGTATGTGCGCAAGCATGGGCGAAAGAAAATTCACGCCATCCACAAAGTCCATGAGGAAATAAAACTG
>CAIZGA010000151.1 GCA_903932385.1 uncultured Acidobacteriota bacterium | reverse complement strand
GGCAGCATATGGGCCTATGAAGTGGATGGTTACGGCAGCCAGTTGTTGATGGATGACACCAACGCACCCAGCTTGCTGAGCCTGCCGTATCTGGCCAGTTCGCCGGATGCAGAGTTGTACGCGCGCACGCGGCAATTTGTTTGGAGTGAACGGAACCCATGGTTCTTCCGCGGCACTGCAGGCGAAGGCGTCGGCGGACCGCATGTTGGCAAAGACATGGTGTGGCCAATGTCGCAGACAGTATTCGCGCTGACCAGTAACAATGATGATGAAATCAAAAAGATGCTGGCATTGCTGAAGGTCTCCACCGCCGGCAGCGGCTTCATGCATGAGAGCTACTTCAAAGATGATCCGAATAAATTCACACGCGCCTGGTTCGCCTGGGCCAACACGCTCTTCGGTGAATTGATTGCAAGCCTTGCGCAGAACAAGCCGGAACTGCTTCGCAGTAATTTGTAGTTGCGATTGCGTTACGGCTTGGCTTGCGAGATGCGCGGAATCTTCGTGTCCAGAAAATCGGCAAACTCAATCATCTGCTGCTGATAGCCAAAGGGGTTCGCTGGCATGGTGGCCGCTACCTCTCGCATTCTGGAGGATAGTGCGCGGAAGGTAGTTCTTGCGCGCCCGTCGTCAATCGTTTTTGCGTGCGCCCACTGGTAGTGGAGTGCAGCCGTCTCCACAAAAATTTCCATGCCGTATGCCAGCACCAGCAGAATCTTGTATCCGTTGACGAACAGGTCGCGATGCTTCGGCGCCAGTGCAGCGGCGTGCTTTTCAACGTCGGGCAGTACGGACTCAATCCACTCCGCCGCTTGACGCTTCTCTGCAAGCTCTGTCTCTGCAGACCGACTGACAGTTTTATTCTGCCAGCGCCACTGCTTGTAGTTGTTCAAACTGTCGGTGAGCGGCGGATATAGTTTTGTTCCCGGCGTAGAGAACAAATCGTCGACTGCTTTCATGCAGTTGTCGCGCGGTGTGTACAGCGCGTCGATATATTGTGGCGATGGGAAGCGAGAGTGGTTGAACGAGTCCACGCCGTTGATGCCGATGACCTGCTTAACGATGGATTCGGTCTGCCACAGAATTTCAATCAATCGCGGGTCGATAGCAGGGCCGAACATTTCATGCGCGGCATCGGTCAACGCCTGATGAGCATCCAGTCCCGGTTCGCGACAGAAGCGCGTGAACATGTGTGCGTTCAACCGATTGAAATTGACATCGGTGCGGCCATCGTCCCAGAAGAAGACGCGGCCCATCGCAATCTGCACACCACTGCGTTGCGACTCCTGCACATTATGCTGGAACCAGCGCGGGTAGGCGCTTGGCAGAATACCTTCGCCGATGTATTCCGTATCGAGAAGAAAATTCAGTGCAACCGGATTTCTCTCGAAGAGCAGTGTACGGTCTTGAGGCGGCAGATAACCGAGGAAGGGATGCAGCATATCTTCTTCAGGCCAGGTGATGTCGTCCATCAAAATCAGCCGCGGGAATTTCTGCATCAGCTGGTAAACATTGCGATGGGTCTTGATGGTTTGCAGATAGTGATGGCAAAACAGAATGCCGCGAATGCCGAGTTCCTGCGTGACTTCATCGAAGGCGCGCAGCAGCGGCTCTTCCCAGCGTGCGTTCTGTTCAAGGTTGTCGCCGATGACGTCGCCTGCGCTGCCCGTGCCTTCTGAAAGCCAGAAGTTG
>CAIZGA010000150.1 GCA_903932385.1 uncultured Acidobacteriota bacterium | reverse complement strand
TGGCGGGCAGGCCGCGGGCGATCACTACTCCAACCTGAAACAGATTAATCGCAGCAATGTTGGCGCGCTGAAACTGGCGTGGCAATATGATGCGAACGAAACAGGTGGGTTGGAGACAAGCCCGATTATTGTGGGCCGTGTTCTGTATGCGTATACGGCGAAGCAGAAAGTGGTAGCGCTGGACGCGGCGACGGGAAAATTAATCTGGAAATTTGATTCCGGCATTCGCAGTTCGCAGCCCACGCGTGGTGTTGCGTATTGGAGTGACGGCAAGACGGGCCGCGTTTTTGCCGGTGTGATGCAGTACTTGTATGCGCTGGACGCGGCGACAGGAAAACCCATCATGAGTTTTGGAGAGGGCGGCAGGATTGATCTGCGCAAGGACCTGCGCGGGGATTATCAATTGCAGTCGATTGCGCTGACCAGTCCGGGGATGATTTACAAGGACATGATTCTTGTCGGCGGGCGCAATCCTGAAACGCATCCTGCGCCGCCGGGAGATATTCGCGCCTTTGATGTTCGCACCGGAAAACTACGTTGGAGTTTTCATACGATTCCGCATCCGGGTGAGTTTGGTTATGAGACGTGGCCGAAGGATGCGTGGCGCGATGCGGGCGCAGCGAACAACTGGGCGGGCATGACGCTGGATGAAAAGCGCGGGATTGTGTATGTGCCGACCGGTTCGGCGGTGTTTGATTTTTACGGCGCAGACAGGGTAGGCGATGATCTGTTTGCCGACACGCTGCTGGCGCTGGATGCGAGCACGGGCAAACGCATCTGGCATTTCCAGGGCGTGCATCATGACATCTGGGACCGCGATTTTCCGTCGCCGCCAGCGCTGGCAACAGTGGTGCGCAACGGAAAGAAAATCGACGCGGTGGCGCAGACCAGCAAGCAGGGATATTTATTTCTGTTTGACCGCAGCAACGGCAAGCCGCTGTTTCCGATTGAAGAGCGCAAAGTTGCGGCCAGCGATGTGCCCGGAGAAGTGACCTCGCCGACGCAGCCTGTGCCGGTGGCACCGGAGCCGTTTACGCGGCAGTTGCTGACGGCGGAGGAATTGACGACGCGTACGCCGGCGGCGCATGCGTGGGCGGTGGAAGAGTTTAAAACATTTCGCAACCTGGGGCAGTTTACTCCGACAGGTTTGGATAAAGAGACGGTGGTCTTTCCGTGTTTTCTAGGTGGAGCGGAGTGGGGCGGGCCGGCGGTGGACCCGCAGCGCGGAGTGATTTACATCAACGCGAATGAAGCGTCGTGCGAAATTGCGTTGACGGAAAACAAGCCGAGTGGAAGCACGGGCGAGCGAACGTATCACAACCAGTGCAGCATCTGCCATGGAGACAGTCGCGCCGGGTCGCCGCCGACGTATCCTTCGCTGCTGGGCGTTGAGAAGCGCATGAGCGACGAGGAGATTGCCAACACGATTCAGCAGGGCAGCGGACGCATGCCGGGATTTCCAAACCTGAGTGGCGAGCATCTGCAATCGCTGCTGCGATATTTGAAGGAAGGCAAGACCTC
>CAIZGA010000149.1 GCA_903932385.1 uncultured Acidobacteriota bacterium | reverse complement strand
TTGAAGGTGGTGCCGAAGTCATGAATGTCCACGCCGCTGAGCCGCGCCATCAGCCAGTTGGCGATGTGCGACGGCAGCCGACGCAGCAGAAAACTGTCCACGCGATTTTCACGCCAGCCGCTGACAACGTCGTAACCCTCTTCCAGCTTGGCCAGAAATGCGGGAATGTCATTCGGGTCATGTTGCAGATCGCCATCCATGGCCAGGATGCAATCTCCCTGTGAGTGATCGAAACCGGCGGCCAATGCGGAGGTTTGCCCGAAGTTGCGGCGGAGCTTGACCAGCAAAACGCGGCTATCCACTGCGGCAATCTCTTCCAACATGCGGCAGGTGCGGTCGCGGGAACCGTCATCCACAAACACCAGCTCAAAACTTTCGCCCACATGCTCCATCACGGCCTTCAGCCGGTCGTAGAGTGCCGTGACGTTCTCTTCTTCATCATGAAACGGAACGACGATGGAATATTTTGGCATGGTAGTTTCCCTGCTGCTCCGGGTAACAGTGTGATTCAGGCCTCGGGGAAAACCCTTCTCGGCAAACAAGTTTGATGCCGTTCCGAGCAGGCGTGTCGCCCGCCCTCTGACGTATCTACTATGTTAACCGAAAAACTCGTCTTCTTGATGGACATTGGAGTGCGCAGCCGTGAAGATTAAATCGTATGTTCCCGAAGCAGCCCTATGTCGAGGTGCCGTACGTGCCTGAAGAGGCACCGGCCGAGCTGCGTAAGCGGCGCCTGGTCTGGTACAAGCGGCCCATGGTGGTTCCGGTCCTGATGATTGTGGTCATCGCCGGCGCGGCCTATTTCGCGTATGAGATGTTTCGCGGCGCGCATCCTGACGACGGCTACACTGTGCCAATGGCGGAGAATGAAGGCCAGAGTCCAGCGACTGCTACCAAAGCCACTGCGACGGCCGTTACGCCAACCATCGCCAGCACCTCCGGCTCCGGTGGAACTGATTCGCAAATTACCAAGCCCACGTCTTCCATCCCAACGGTTGAAGCTTCCACCGCAACCACGCCGGCAGCACCGGCTCCTGCCACCGATGCACCTGCCGGAGACAGCCGCCCGCCGCAACCGCCCGATGGTAAGGCCTACGCCGGCACCGGACACTTGGAACTCTATCGCCAGGGCAACATCACCTACCAATACAACACGGAGACGGGCGACACCTGCGTGATGTACGCCTCGCTGCGTGAATGGCAGAACCCGCTGGTGGTTCGCCACAGCTGCCGATAACGCAACACGCTGCAACATCACGCTCTGCAAATTTCTTTTTGCTATCCCCTCGATAATCTGCAGTTGTATATTGGCTAGTCAGAAGACGCGGCAGATTTTTTCGCTGCGTTCTTCCGTCCCATCGCTCTAGAACAATTCCAGATACTGGGCACGGTCTGCGTATGCAGGCTCGCCAACAAAGGTTCATAGGACGGCACATGCATCTTCCTCTCGCTCTGTTTCTGTTTGCAGGCACGCGGCTCGCGTATCTTTCCGGCGTGGACCTGCTGATTCTCGGCCTCTATTTCGCCATGGTCATCTTTATCGGCTTCTACAACAAAGACTCCGCCAACACGAGCGAGGAGTTCTTTCTTGCCGGACGCGAAATGACGGCGTGGATTGCCGGGCTGAGTTTTGTTTCCGCCAATCTCGGATCGCTGGAACTGATGGGCTGGGCCGGTGCGGCCTACCAATACGGCATTCTGGCCACGCACTGGTATTGGATTGGCGCCATCCCCGCCATGCTGTTTCTCGGCATCGTGATGATGCCCTTCTATTACATTTCAAAAACGCACTCGGTACCCGGCTATCTGCAGTTGCGTTATGGCGAAGGCGCGCGCGGCGTCTCTGCCGTCAGCTTCGCATTTATGACGGTGCTGATGTCCGGCGTGAACATGTACTCCATGGCCAAGGTGATGCAGATTGTTCTTGGATGGGACATCAACTTCAGCATTTGGGTGGGCGCGTTCACCGTGGGCCTGTATGTGGTGCTCGGCGGTTTGCGTTCGGCCATCATCAATGAAGTGCTGCAGTTCGTGCTCATCTGGGCAGGCTCTGCGTTGATACCGATTCTCGGCCTGATTGAAGCCGGCAGTTGGCATAACCTGAAGGCACAAATTGTCACCAATCTCGGCAAAGGTTACATCCATCTGTGGAGCACCACCGGCAGCGTGACCGACAACCCAATGGGCGTCCACTGGATTGGGCTGGTCTTCGGCCTCGGCTTCCTCATCAGCTTCGGCTACTGGACCACCGACTTCCTCGTGGTGCAGCGAGTGCTCTCTGCCAACAGTCTGCGTTCGGCCAAGATGGCTCCCATCATCGGCGCGGCCTTCAAAATGTTTGTGCCGCTCATTGTGATTCTTCCCGGCCTGCTGGGCCTGGTGGTGTTGAAAAATTCCGACGGCAGCCTGATGCATCTTGTCGGCGAAGATGTTGCCAAAGCCGGCCAGCATACTTACAACGAAGTGCTGCCGCTGATGATGACTCGCTATCTTGGACCCGGCCTGCTCGGCCTTGGCATCACCGCGCTGGTTGCCGGATTCATGTCCGGCATGGCAGGCAACGTCAGCGCCTTCTCCACCGTGTGGACGCATGACATCTACGGCGCTTACATCAACAAAAAAGCCAGCGACTCGCACTACGTTGCCATGGGCCGCTGGTGCACTGTTGTCGGCATGATTGTCTCCATTGGCACGGCGTACCTGGTGGCCACAGCCGCCAGCATCATGGACTACGTGCAGGCGCTCTTCAGCTTCTTCATC
>CAIZGA010000148.1 GCA_903932385.1 uncultured Acidobacteriota bacterium | reverse complement strand
ACGGCGGCCATGCCGTCGATGGAGCGCTTGAGGACGGCAACCGGTTCGAAGTGGCGGCCACAATCAATCATCAAACCGCGCCAGGGAAAACGCGGCGAGTCTTGAATCGTGAGGAATGGCAGGATGAAACCTTCGCCGGAAGGCTGCACGAGTTGCTCGAGCGTTGCCAGACCGCGCATGGCGCCGACAACGGTTGGCGCTTCAATCTGTACGCCGGATGCGTTGACGATGAGCGAGTAGGACTCCACTTCATCAACGGACTGAATGGCTTCACCGGCGGACTTGACCGCGATGGTGAGTTGCGCGGGCGCGCCAGCTGCGGCTTTGACGGTGGCGAATTGCAGGCCGGTGCTCTGGCGCAGATGCAACAGGCTGCGCGAAAGCGCGTCGTCGAGACGATCGTTGTCGAAGCCGGTGACGCTGGCGGCAAAGTCGGCCGACAAGGCGAAGCTGCCATTGCCTGCGGTGAGGCTGGCCGGTTGCGGCATCAGATTATTGACGAAGGCGGCATTGGTGGTCATCTGGCTGAAACCTGTTGCTGTGACAAGCAGAAGGGCGGCGAGGGGCAGAATCTGCCGAATCGAAACGAACGTCTTCATTGCGGGTGGATCTCCTTGGGTGCGGCAACTCGAAACCAGTGTAACAACTGGGATGGATTACACGTCGCAGAGGATGGCGGCCTCGGCAAGCGAGGTGAGCGGGTCGCGCGCGGGGACAAACTCATGCGCGACATAACCTTTGTAGCCGGTGGAAAGAATGCCGCGCATGACGCCGGCGTATTCAATTTCCTGCGTGGAGTCGAGTTCGTGACGGCCGGGAACGCCGCCGGTGTGGAAGTGGCCGAGCCATTGCGCGTTGGCTTTGATGGTGGCGATGAGATCGCCTTCCATAATTTGCATGTGGTAGATGTCGTAGAGCAATTTGACGTGTGTCGAATTAACTTCTTCCATGACGCGAACGCCCCAGGCGGTGTGGTCGCACATATAGTCTTTGTGGTCGCGCTTGCTGTTGAGCAACTCCATGCAGATGTTGACGCCGTTGGCTTCTGCGATGGGGGCGACACGCTTGAGGCCGAGGATACAGTTGCGCGCGCCTTCATCGTCTGACATGCCGGCGCGAAGACCGGAGAAAGTGATGACGTTGGGCACGTTGAGTTTGGCGGCCATGGGAATGAATTTGCGGAAGGCGGTTTCAATCGCGGCGTGATTCTCCACGCGGTTGAGCGCGTTTTTGATGTCGCCGCCGTTGGCGTATCCCATGGTGCAGCGCAGGCCGTAACGCGTGGGCGTCTCCCACTCTTCGGGTTGCAGCAGGTCAATGCCTTCCAGGCCGATGCCGGCGGAGTAGCTGCATAATTGTTCGAGCGGAATTTTGCTGTAGCACCAGCGGCTGACGGATTGATGAATGTTGTGGCGATGCACGACCGGCGAAGTAGCAGCGGCGGGCGCAGACTGCGCGGCGGCAAGCGGTGAAGCGAGAGCGGCGGCGGCAGTGGCGGCCCCGGCCTGCAGCATCTGGCGGCGATTCATTCGTGACATTGTGGCAATCTCCCTGACGTCAATCAATTCTGCGGATATTGATGGAATGCCAGTGTACGCAGGGGCGCGGAGGTTCGGCAACCGTGGTGAGGAAAAATCCTTAGGGCGCGGAGGAAAAGATTTGCCGCGGCTGATTGCAATCGAATATTGTTATCCGCGAAGAAAGAATCGCTCGGAGGATACATGTCCAATTCAACGAACCGCCGCAGTTTTCTGATCGCCAGCGGCATGACTGCGCTGGCTTCCACCCGTGCCTTTGGCGCAAACAACACGTTGCGGCTGGGAGTGATTGGCGCGGGCGGACGCATGGGCGCGTTGCTGGATGCGGCGGAAAAATCCGGGACGGCGCACGAGATCGTTGCCATCAGCGATGTGTATGGGCCGCGTCGCGAGAGCACCAAGAAACGTTTCGGCACGGACGCGACTACGCTGCACCTGGACTACAAGGAAGTGCTGGCGAACAACAGTATTGATGCTGTGCTGATTGCGACGCCGGACCACTGGCATGTGCGTGTGGCGACGGATGCGATTGCGGCCGGGAAAGATGTGTATCTGGAGAAGCCGGTTTCGCACACGATTGAAGAAGGCGTTGCGCTGACCAAGACGGTACGCGGCAGCAAGCAAGTATTGCAGTGCGGCATGCAGCAGCGCAGCTGGAGCCACTTTCGCAATGCGGTGGATTTGATTCAGGGCGGCAGCATTGGCCGTGTTCTGCAGGTACGCACATACTGGTGGCAGAACTACCAGAACAATGTTCCGAAAGTGACGGATTTAAATTCTCTGGATTGGAAGCGCTGGCTGGGTACGGCACCGCAGCAGGAGTTCAGCGAAGAGAAGTTTGCGCACTGGCGCTGGTTCTGGAATTTTGGCGGCGGGGCGATGACGGACCTCTTCACGCACTGGATTGATGTGGTGCATTGGGCAATGGAACAGGACGCGCCAAGCGATGCGCAGATGCTGGGCGACAAATATATGTTCGAGGCGTGGGACTGCCCCGACACAGTACAGGCGGCCTTCCGCTACAAAGGTTTTGATGTGGTGTATGAAGGCATGATGGCATCGTCGATTGATGATGGCGGGCTTGAGTTCCGCGGAACCGAAGCGACGCTGAAGCTGGACCGCAACGGATTTGCCATCTACCGCGAACGGGTTGCTGCCAATCAGAACCCGGTATTGTCGGAACGCAGCTTCCGTGATGGAACCATATCGCACATGCAGAACTTTTTTGATTGCATTCACACACGCAAAGATCCAAATGCGCCGGTGGAAGCGGGCGTGGCTGCGGCGCGTTCCGGGCATCTGGGCAACCTGGCGTATCGCAACAACCGACAGGTTTCGTGGCCGCTGAAAAATGCGTAGTCGTGTCTGAGACACGAAGCGTAGGTGATAATAGTGGAAGAAATTCAAGGAGTGCTGCACGCATGAGCAAGTTGCACGGAATTCTTCCAGCGCTGGTAACCCCGGTGAATGATGCCGGCGAGTTTCAATCGAAGCCCTACGAACAATTGCTGGAGCGGATGTACGGCGCCGGCGTGCATGGCATCTACGTCTGCGGACAGACGGGCGAAGGTTTTCAACTGCAGAATAAAGAACGGCGCGCGGCAGTGGAGTGCGCGGTGCAGAATTCTCCTGACGGTGCCAACGTTGTGGTGCATGTTGGCGCGCCCTCGACAGCCGAGGCTGTTGGGCTGGCGAAACATGCAGCGGAGGCCGGAGCGCACTATGTGAGCAGCCTGCCACCGGTGGGCGGATATTCGTTCGAGGAAGTGAAGGCGTATTACGCGGCGATTGCGCAGGCTTCGGCACTGCCGCTGCTGATTTACTACTTCCCTACACTTTCCGCCGCCATCAAAACGACAGAGCAAGTGCTGGAACTTTGCGAGATGCCGAATGTGGTGGGGCTGAAATTTACCGACTCGGATTTTTTCCGGTTGTGGGCGATTCGGCAGTCGGGCGCTGTAGTCTTCAACGGCAGCGATGAGATGCTGGTCTCGGGATTGATT
>CAIZGA010000147.1 GCA_903932385.1 uncultured Acidobacteriota bacterium | reverse complement strand
GGCAACCCCATCGGCCTGATGCTGCCTCAGTTTGTCGAACTCACCGTCACCTACGCCGACCCCTCGGCGCGCGGCGATTTTTCCTCCGGCAGCGGCACCAAGCTGGCCCGCGTAGAAACGGGCTTCGAACTTCGCGTCCCGCCCTTCATCAAAGAAGGCGAGAAAATTAAAATCACCACCGAGACCGGCGAGTTCTCTTCCCGCGCATAAACTTTTTCATTTTTGATTTGTTTACGATGGAGCCGCTAATTCTTTCAGCGGCTTTGTTCAATCATCTGCTGCGCGTGTTTCAGGCTCGCCTCGGTAACGGTTGCGCCGCTCAACATGCGCGCAATTTCTTCGGCGCGCTCTTTGGCTTCCATCTGCCGCACGCTGGTTGTGGTGCGTCCGCCCTTTTCGCTCTTTTCAATCAGAAAGTGCTGATCCGCGAAAGCGGCAATCTGCGGCAGGTGCGTAATGCAAATCACCTGCTGCGCCCGCGAGAGCGCCTTCAGCTTTTGCCCCACTGCCTCTGCCGCACGGCCGCCGATGCCGATATCAATCTCGTCGAAAATCAGCGTCCGCGGCAGTTGTGTTGCGTGTTTCTTGCCGCCCGCGCCTTCTTCCACGCTCACCTTCAACGCCAGCAACACGCGCGACATTTCGCCGCCTGAGGCAATTTCATCCAGCGGCTTTAACGGCTCGCCGGGGTTGGTTGCGATGCGATATTCCACGTGGTCCCAGCCATGCGAACTCCATGCCTCGGGAGATTTACGCGTCTCCACCAACACAGCGAACTTCGCTTTCATCGCCAGGTCATTGATGTGTTTCTCGGCAAGCTTCTCCAACTTTTTTGCGCCGGCGCTGCGCTGTGCAGAAAGTTTTTCCGCACACTCAGAATATTTTTTCGCAGCAATTTCAAGATTCTTGCGCGTCTCCGCCAGCACACTGTCGTGGTTTTCAATCTCCGATAATTTCTGCGCCACCATGGCGCCATGCTCGATGACTTCTGCCAACGCCTGCGGCCCCAACACGCTGGCATACTTGCGCTTCAGCCGGTCCAACTGCGCCAGGCGATCTTCAATCTCCGCCAGCCGCTCCGGCGATGCGTTGATGCCTTCCGCGTAATCGCGCGCGTTGATGCTGACATCTTCCACCGCAGCCTGTGCCGCAATTAGCTGCTGCACAGCTTCGGCAAATTTCGGCTCGTACTTGGCCAGTTCTTCCAAGTGCTTCAGGCCGGTGCGCAACTGGCTGGCCGCGGAGCCGTTGGTCTCATACAAAATATCGTGCGCGTTCATCGCCGCGGTGTAGAGTTTTTCCGCATTGGCCAGCACACGCTTCTCCGCTTCCAGCCGCGCATCTTCATCGGCAGTCTCAATCTTTGCTTCGTCGATTTCCTTGTGCTGGAAGCTCCACATGTCAGCCATGCGCAGGCGGTCCTGCTCATGGCTTTCTAACTCTTCCAGACGAGACTTCACATTTTGCCACTCGGCATAAGCCGCGGCCACGGCGTGCGCACTCTCATCCTCGGTCAGGTTGGCAAAACGATCCAACAAGCCACGCTGTTGCGATTGATCAAACGCACCCAACGTCTCGCTCTGTGCATGGATCAACGCAAGCTCCGGTGCAAGCTGACGCAGCAGGTTCACTGTTGCAGGCTGGCTGTTGATAAAGACGCGGCCCTTCACGCCGCCGTCGTTATCCCGCGCGATTTCGCGGCGCAGCAAAATTTCCCCGGCAGAGGAATCCGTCGCAGAAGGGTCAATGCCGTTGGCTTCAAGAATCGCTTCCGCACCGGGTGTGGATTCGAAAACGCAACTGACCACGGCTTTCTGCGCGCCATGGCGAATAAAATCCACCGAGGCCTTGTCGCCGAGCAACATGGCCAGCGCATCAATCAGAATGGACTTGCCTGCGCCGGTTTCGCCGGTCATCAGGTTCAGGCCCGTGCCAAAGCCGGCCACGGCGTGGTCAATCACCGCGTAATTTTCCGCTCTCAATTCGAGCAGCATGCGTCCATCCTGAACAACGAAGGTAAAGCGAAGGATAGCAGAGCGAAATGAATCGTGAAACAGGCAAAACTCTTTCGTTCCAAAAGTGTTCTACAGAGAAACCGCAATAATCAATCTACCGCTGCGCCAGAATGTCTAAATTTTCTGGATTTTTGTAACACCATTTCAATTCGGTGAACGTCACACCTTGCACGAGGGAACGATGAAGACCAGCAATCAGCAGCTTGCCTGTGCAGTTCTAGCATTTTCCGGATTCCTGACCTCAGTTCTATTTGTCGGTTGCAGTTCCGGTGTGGCCGGCTCCACAACAACCAACTCCAACAGCCAGACCACTCCCGATGTGCTGATTGCCAGCCTGACTCCCTACACCACGGCAACCGGAACCGTCTCCACTTACAGTTCCACCGGCAGCATTGATGAAAGCGGCGTGTTTTTCCAAGCGCTCGGCACCAACGGGCGAACCTGTACCAGCTGCCATCAGCTTTCGCAGAGCATGTCGATCAGCGCAGCGGCAACGCAGACACTGTTTACCAGCAGCAACGGTACCGATCCGCTCTTCGACGCGATTGACGGCGCCAACTGCCCTACTGTAGCGACCGGCAGTACCTCCGGACATAGCTTGATTCTGAACAACGGCCTGATTCGCGTGGCCGTCGAGTTGCCCAAAACCGCGCAATTCACCCTCACACTACTATCTGATCCCTACGGCTGCGCCATCTCGACGGATACGACAACCGGCCAGCAGATAGTGTCGGTCTATCGGCGGCCGTTACCGGCCAGCAGTCTGAATTTCCTGAGTAATGTCATGTGGGACACGCGCGAAACCATTGACCCGCTGAATGTGACGGGCACATTTGCAGCGAACCTCACCGCAGACCTGGATGCGCAGGCCATCAACGCCGTTGCCACTCATATGCAAGGCACCGCCGCGCCAACCACCACGCAGTTGGCAGAAATTCTGTCTCTGGAGCAGGGGCTTTACACGGCACAAGCCACAGACACGCTGGCTGGATCGCTTTCCAGCAACGGCGCCACCGGCGGCGCAGCCAATCTAGCAGCGCAAAATTATTACCCCGGCATCAATGACGCTTTCGGCCAGGACCCACTCAACCATCTGTTCAATCCAGCGATTTTCAATCTCTACACGGCATGGCATAACAGCGCCAATGCTCAGCAGGCCAGCATCGAACGCGGCGAAAATATCTTCAACACTGCTGGGATGAAAATCACCGATGTACACGGACTGAATGACAATGCCGCATTGGGCAACCCGACTCCGCTGAAGGGTTCCTGCGGCACCTGCCATGACACGCCGAATGTCGGCAACCACTCGCTGCCGCTGCCGATGGATACCGGCGTGAGCCACCTGACAGCCGATGAAACGAACGCCGACGTTCTGGCCGGTCTGGCGCAGATTGCACCTCCCAGCCTGCCCGTCTATCTGATTACCGGTTGCACGGACGTGAACAACAGGCCCATCAGCTACTTCACATCAGACCCCGGTGTGGGCCTCTTCACCGGCCAGTGCGCCGATGTCGGCCGCGTAAAAGTTCCCATCCTGCGCGGACTCTCTGCACGGGCACCGTATTTCCATAATGGCAGCGCTGCCAATCTGACTGAAGTGGTGAATTTTTACAATGCGCGCTTCGAGATGAACCTTACGCAGCCGCAAGTGACTGACCTGGTGAATTTTCTGAATTCACTATAGGTATGGCTTGCGTTTGGTATAGGTCATCTGCCCGAACCATATTCGCAACTAGGCTGCGGTAGCACGGGTTATAAACTAGAAGAGACGCGATGACACTGACACCCGTACTCTCACTGGCCCTTACCTATCTGCAGGACGACGCCGCGGCTGCACCAGTCGCTGCCGGCAGCGCCCTGTCCGACATTCTGCACAACATCGGCGGGGTTGCTATCGCCGTGCTGTCGCTGCTGCTGGTCACCAGCCTGTACTCGTGGAGCATCATCCTTTCGAAGTCGTCGTACTTCGGCCGCGCGCGCAAGCAGAGCCAGCGCTTTCTTCGCGCCTTCCGCAAAGCATCGCGGCTGAGCGAAGTGGCAGCGGTCAGCGACAACTTCCGGCCCAGCCCGCTGGTCAATGTATTCGACGAAATCTACGCCGAATATCAGCGGCAGAGCGGTGCCAAAGGGCTGCCGCGCAATCCGCTGGCGCTGGAACGTTCGGCGCAGATTGCCACTAGCGAGGCGCTGAGCCGCATGGAACAGCGCATGACCTGGCTGGCAACCATCGGAAATATCTCGGTGTACATCGGCCTCTTCGGCACAGTAATGGGCATTATGGACGCCTTTCACGGTCTGGGAACCGCTGGCGCGGCAACGCTGCGTGCCG
>CAIZGA010000146.1 GCA_903932385.1 uncultured Acidobacteriota bacterium | reverse complement strand
GAATTATTCCTCGCGATAATCACAAACTGCTCGCCTGTATGCCACGGCTTCTGCAGTTGAATCGTTGCCCGCGAGAAAACCGGGCTGCCGAGAATGTACGTGTTATCGCCCGGGCAAACCGGGTAGATGCCCAGCGCGCTCATCACATACCACGCAGACATCTGTCCCACATCGTCATTGCCGCAGATGCCGTTGACGTCATTGTGGTACGCGCTGCTCAAAATCTTCCGCACCCACTTCTGCGTCAGCCACGGCTTGCCTGCATACGTATAGAGATACGCAATGTGATGCACTGGTTCATTCGCGTGGTTGTAGTAGGAGTTCCAGCCGAAGTTGGGCGGTGTGTTCTCAAACAACTCGTCCAGTTGGCGCAAGAAAACATCGCGGCCCATCACTTCAATCAATCCCTGCACATCATGCGGCACAAACCATGTCTGCTGAAAGGGGTTGCTCTCCGTGCATCCCTGCCCGAATTCCAGCTTGCCCTTCCACGGTGTCCAACTGCCGCTCAGGTCCTTCGCGTGCATGCATCCAACCGCTGGGTCGTAAATATTTTTGTAGTTCATCGCACGTGAAAAATATTCCTGGGCATCGGCATTCTTTCCCAGCGAATGCGCCAGCATTCCCACGCAGTAGTCGTAGTAGGCATTCTCCAGCGTGCAGGAAACATTGCCCGGCACATAGCCATGCGCCAGGTAAAATTCATTCTGGTTGCGATTGGTTGCCTTGCCTGTGCCCGATGCCGTCTGCACGCACGCCGCGTACGCGCGCTCGGCATCAAAAGTACGAATGCCTTTGCGATACGCATCCGCAATTACAGAGATGGCCGGATCGCCATCCATGCAGCCGCTGTACGCATTCATAATCTCCCAGCGCTCCAGGTATCCCTTGCCGGTTTCATTCGCAAGGTCCACCAGCGAATTCACCTCGTCGCTGATCATCTCCGGGTTGATGATGGTCATCAGCGGAAACTCCGTGCGGAATACATCCCACCCGCTGAAGATGGTGCGTCGCTTGTATTTTTGCGACTGCTTCACGCTGCCATCGCCGGCGATGAAATTTCCATCCACATCTGACACCGTCCGCGGATCAATCATCGCGTGGTACATCGCTGTGGCAAATATCGCCTGCTCATGATCGCTTCCGCCATCCACGCGAATTCTGCCCAACGCATGGCTCCACTGTGTACGGCCTTGTTGCCGTAGCGCATCAAAATCCCAATGCGGTATATCGTGTTCCAGATTCTTGCGTGCACCGTCGATGCTGACAAATGAAATTCCAGCCTTTACCAGAACCACTTCATGCTCAAGCGTTGCAAACTCAGTGAAGAATCCGAGGTGCGTCCCTTCCATCTCTCTGCAACCTGGAATGACTTTCGCGGCCTTCACCATCTCATAAAATTCATCCGTCTGGTAGGCAGCGCTCTTCAGCATCTTCGGTTGCGGCAACCAGTCTTCCGGAACATCAACCGACCACGCGCCAAAATTCTTCAGCGGTTTAGAAAACTCCATGCGGTAGTGGACGGTGTACGCGACTTTACCGCCGCCGTTGCCCCAGCCGCCGCCAGCCGCGTCGCATTTAATCCAACCTTCAATCGCAGTCTCGCCGACGACTTTTACAAACTGTCGCCGCGATGTTCCTGCAATGCGCCGCGCCAGATCAATCTGTATCCGTGCATCACTCGCTTTGGGATAGGTGAACCGTAACATGCCCGCATGGGGCGCAGCCGTCACTTCTGTGCGAATGTCGTAGTCATCCAGCATCACGGAGTAATAATTCGCTCTCGCTGTCTCTGTGCTGTGGTTGAACTTCGAACGCCAACCCTCGCCCTCGTGACCAATGCGTCCGCAAGCCAGTTTCATCGGCCCCGTCGTCGGCATCACTTGCAGATTGCCAAAGTCGCCGTACCAGCCCACGCCGCTCATGTGCAGAAAACTGAATCCTTCAATCGTGGTGTGGTCGTAGGAGTAGCCTGGCGCATTGTCGCCGCCGGTAATCGTATCGGGGCTCAGTTGCACCATGCCGAATGGCGTTGCCGCTCCGGGAAATGTTTTCCCTTCGCCCAACGCACGGCTGGTGCTCGCACCAATCAGCGGATTGATGCGGTCTGCCGCTTGTGTCGCGTTGATTGCTGCCGCATTCAATCGCTGCGGCAACCACGTTCCTGCCAATGCTGCGGCAGAAAGTGTTCCAAACTTGCGTCGCGTAAATTTCATGCGTGGCTTGCAATCCTTCGCGGAAAACTTAAACGCTTGTCTTCACCAGTTTGGTGATGCGCCCGGTCTTGTTCCAGTCTGAAATATATATGTTGCCTTGCTGGTCGGCATGGCAACCATGCGCGGCGCTGAAGTAGCTCGTCGCAATCGCACTCGGCGGCAGCGCGTAATTTGCCCACTGCGACTTCTGCGGATTGTCGCCGAGAAACGCAACCGGAACATTGTCCTTGTCGAGCACCGTGACGCGACCTTCCAGTTCAGAGATGATGGCATGCTCGCCGAAAAAACTAATCTGGCAGGGGCGACGCAGGTGCATCGTAATGGTGCGGACAAATTTCCCGTCAAAATCAAAATGGCACAGCCGACGATTCTCGCGGTCGCATACCATCAGCAATGGCTGGTCGTAGCGCGTGTCTACCGCCATGCCGTGGCTGCAATTCATCAGGCCATCTGCCGTGCCTTTGCCGGAGTAGCTGGCGCGGTAGCTGCCATCTTTCTCAAATCGGAAGAGCCGCGAATCGCCGTATCCATTTGCAACAATAATTGTGCCATCAGGCGCAGGAACAGCTGCGGTCAGCCGCCATGCATTCGGCGCATTGAATCCCGCCTGCGGCGGCGCGGTAATTTTTTGCACCACGCTGCCGTCAATCTTCATCTTTACGAAGAGCCAGTTTTCCTGCGGCGTGCCTTTCTGCACCGTGGTGTACAGATACTCCACGCCATTCTCCACCGTATGCACAATGGAATGAACCTCGGGATATTGGTGCGCCATCGTGCGCAGCAAAACGCCCTCCGGCGAGTAAACCAGAATCCCCGTCTCGCTCTGCGTGCTGATGTAAACGTGGCCGGCGTTGTCGGTCGCGATGCCGCCGTGCGTCCCGCCAAATTCCGTGCCCGCGGGCAGGCTGCCCCAGTTTGAAACGATGCGATAAGTCCATTCACCATTGCCGGTCATCAGCGGTGCTCCTGTACTCGTAGTCTGTGCTGCCGCGCCCATGTCTGTCAGTCCGACGAGTGTGGCTGCGCCGGTTGCCGCGAGAAAGCGGCGCCGATTAATTCTGCCGTCATGCTCTGCTGTTTTGCTCATGGTGTTGTCTTCTCCGTGGTTGGCGCTGGTGTGGGGTCTGGAACGACAGCTACTGCCGGCTCTGCCGGTGTGTTGTACAGATAAAGATGATCGAGGTTCTTCATGCTGCTCAGCGGAGCGACTGCAGCTTTTGTCACTTGGGTTCCGCTCAGGTTCACGTAGTCGAGCTGCGTCAGCGCGGTCAGCTTTGCCAATCCATCACCAGTCACGCCCGTGCCTTCCAGATGAATCGCGCGCAGATGCGTAAACTTTGCCAACGTGGCAAAGCTGGCATTTGTCACCGCCGTGCGTGCCAACTCGACCTCAACAATATACGGTGCGAATTTTTCAAACTGCGCCAGCTGTGCATCGCCAAAACTCGCGGGTGCATCTACTGTGTTCAACACCAGCCCGTCGCTCGCATTTTTTGAAACCTGCACCAGCTTCGCTCCCTGAGCCGCCTGCATCTGCTGCAACTCCGGCATCAGCGCGCTGTAATCTGGTACTGGAACCAACGGCCGATCTTGTGATTCGTGAATGGCCACGCCCGGAACAGTGGTCGCAGTGGAAGATGCACCCGCTGCAATCCATGCCTTGATCCACGCAATCTGCTCTGCGTTCAGCGGCGGCTTTCCTTCCGCCGGCATAAATTGTTTGTGGTCCGGCGGCAAGGTGATTCGCTGCACCAGCAGGCTCTGCTCCGGCTTGCCCGCCATCACCGCAGCACCGTGCTCTCCGCCCTGCATCAGTTCTTCGTAGGAGTCGAGTCGCAGTCCGCCCTTCACCTCGGCCTCACCGTGACAACTTACGCAGTTGTTGTCCAGTATTGGGTTGATATGTTTTGTGTAGAAAGAATTCACCGCTGGCGGTTTGCTGAAGAATCCCACCGTTACCCAGCGCTTCATCGGCTGCGGCATATATTGCGTCAGATAATTTTTCCCATGTGTCAATGCGCCGCCCTGATGCGCTGTCCACGTCAGCGTCAGCAACGCCATTACCAGCATCCACGGATACGCCCGCGTTGCATTGCTGCTGGTCGCATGTGTCCAGTAGGGTCGCGCCAGCAGGCAAATCATCACCGCAATCGTCAGCAGGATGCCGCCCCACAAGTGTCGCGTCACACCCGCACCGGCATCGCCGCTGCCGTATGCCAGCAGATATCCAAATGCCACCGCAGCCACGCAACTCAGCAACGCCAGCCACAAAACAAATCCGGCAGCTTCACGCAGTGATGGTTCAAAATCGCCGGCCAGTTCCAGCAGCGGAACTAAAATCAGCAATCCAATCGGCAGATGCACAATCAGCGGATGAAATCGCCCGAGAAATTGTTCCCAGTCCGCATGTGCATGGCCGTCCAGCTTCACCAGCCACGGCAGCAGCAACAATACCAGCGAAAGAACAAACGTCGTCGCCCAAACCGTTCGCGTCAGTTTGTCTTTTGGAACTCGTTCCGTAATGTAACGACGCAGCGATGCAATGGCCGCAGCCGCATCACGCGGCCGAAGCTGCTTTAATTTCTGCCACCACATCATCCATTGTTTCCGCTCTGGCAACTTCAACGTGCGCCGTCCTTACGCCAGCAAACCGGTCACCACGCTGGCCGGCACTGGCCCGGTCAACTTCTGGTCCAGCCCCTGGGACTTGTAGGTGAGTTTGTTGTGGTCAATGCCCATGGCGTGCAGGATGGTGGCGTTGAAGTCGCGCACCGTCACCGGGTCCTTCACCACGTTGTAGCTGTACTCGTCGGTTTCGCCGTACGTGGTGCCCGCCCGCATGCCGCCGCCCGCCATCCATGTCGTAAAGCAGCGCGGATGATGATCGCGTCCGTAATTCTCCGGCGTCAGTCCGCCCTGGCTGTAGACCGTGCGGCCAAACTCGCCGCCCCAAATCACCAGCGTGTCGTCCAGCAATCCTCGTTGCTTCAGGTCGGTCACCAACGCGTAGCAGGCGCGGTCCGTCTCGCGGCACAGCAGCGGCAGAGTGCCTGTCACGTTGCCGTGCACGTCCCAGCCGCGTTTGTACACCTGCACAAATCGCACATTGCGCTCCGCCATGCGACGCGCCATCAGACAGTTGTACGCAAACGTTCCCGGCTCTTTCGCATCAGGCCCGTAAATGTCCCATGTCGATTGCGGTTCCTTGCTCAGGTCCGCCAACTCCGGCACAGAGGTCTGCATACGGAACGCCATCTCATATTGCGAGATGCGCGAATTCGTTTCCGGGTCGCCCAGCTCTTCATACGTTTCGTGATTGATGGCATTCACCGCATCCAGCATCTTGCGGCGCACATTGCGGTCCACGCCATCAGGATCGCTCAGGTATAGCACCAGATCGCCGGAAGACCGCAACCCAACGCCAGCATATTCCGACGAAAGAAATCCGCTGCTCCACAGCCGTGATGAAACCGGCTGATTATTTTCTTTATCGTTCAATTTTGTCTGCAGCACCATGAAGGTCGGCAAATTGTCATTCATACTGCCCAGACCGTAGGAGAGCCATGCGCCCAAACACGGCTTGCCGGCATTCATGTTGCCGGTGTTCATCAGCATGATGGCTGGTTCGTGATTAATCGCATCCGTGTTGGTGGATTTAATAATCGTCAGGTCATCGGCCATGCGACCGGTGTTCGGCAGCAGGTCGCTCACCCACGTGCCGCTCTCGCCATATTGTTTGAAGGCCCAATGCGACGGCGCGATAGGGAAGTGTGCCTGACCGGCCGTCATGCCGGTCAACTGCTGCGCCCCGCGAACGGAGTCGGGAATGTCCTGGTTGTACAACTTCGCCAGGCCCGGCTTGTAGTCCCACAAATCAATCTGCGGCGGACCACCGGACATGAACAAATAAATCGCACGCTTCGCCTTCGGCGCAAAGTAAGGCATCTTCAGCGGGCCCTCGGCTGCATACGTGCTCGCACCGCTGGCATCGCCGCGCAGCGCTTCGGTGCCCAGCAAACTCGCCATCGCCGCCAGACCCAGCACTTTGCCGCTGCGCCCAAGAAAATGCCGCCGTGTCTGCAGTGCCGCCCACTCACGCTTCAACTCCGCGGGCACAGGCAGGCCCATCACGTTCAACGCACGTTCTGTATCCGTGCATAGAGGATGTTGCTTCATCGCATCACCTTCTCGTCAAAAAAATCTACTTCGTAATCGTCTCGTCCAGATTCAGCATTTCGCTGGCCACCATCGTCCACGCCGCCAACTCGCTCGGCGTCGTGCCAGCCGGTGGCTTCTCGCCCACATGAATTAATTTCTCCGCGGCCTTCGGGTCCGCCGCATACATTTTTTCCATCTGCCCCAACGAATTCTCCAGCACGCCCAGCGTCTGCGGAGATGGATCATGCGCCAGCAGAATATCGCTCATCAGCCGTATGCGTGCCTCCGGCCTGCTGCCGCCTTCGCGGATGGCGCGTTCTGCCAACGCACGCGCCGCTTCCACCCACTGCACATCATCCATCGTCACCAGAGCCTGTAGCGGAGTGTCCGTGCGTTGCCGCCGCGTGCACACCGCATCGCGCATCGGCGCGTCAAATGCATCCATGTCCGGCATGATGGCCATGCGCTTCCAGTACGTGTACATGCTGCGCCGGTAAAGTGCATCGCCGTGCTGTTGCGTATACACCAGCGTGTCGCTTGCGCTGTAGCTCACCTGCTCCCATACATTCGCCGGTTGATACGGCTTCACGCTCGGCCCGCCAACTTTATTCACCAGCAGTCCGCTCGACTGCAATGCAATGTCGCGCAACATCTCTGCATCCATGCGGAAGCGCGGCCCATGCGAGAGCAACAAATTCTTCGGGTCCTTCGTAAGCTGTTCTGGAGTCGACTTCGCGCTCTGCCGATACGCCGCCGACATCACCATCAGCTTGTACATGTGTTTCACGTTCCAGCCACTCTCGCGGAACTCCACCGCCAGCCAATCCAGCAGTTCAGGGTGCGACGGCCTCTGGCCCATGATGCCGAAATCTTCGTTCGTCTCTACCAGCCCGGTGCCGAAAACTTCGTACCACATGCGATTCACAGACACGCGCGCCGTTAGCGGATTTTCCGGGCTCACCGTCCACTTCGCCAGCGCCAGCCGGTCATGCTGCTCGCCCGCCGGTATCGCCGGCAGATAATGCGGCGTGTTCGCCTCAACGCGATCTTCGCGTGCCGAATAAATCCCGCGCGTCAACACATTCGCGTAGGGAATTGCGTTTCGTTCCCACGCCACCTGCGTCAGCGTGCCGCCCTCTGAAAGTTTTTCCAGCTGCTTGTCGAGATCCGCCAACTGCGCAGTAATCTCGCGCGACTTCTTGTCCACCGCGTCGAAGTAGTAATCCGCAACCGCATGCCATTGGTCGGCATTCCACTGGCTCGTCGGTTTGCTGGTCACCTCGGCTACGTAATCTTCCAGTGGCACACGCCGCACTTCATCGCTGCTCAGCACGCGCCCGTACAGGCGAATGTCCTGGTATCGAGTGTCCTGCTTCGGGTTCGAATCCGGATAACGCCAGCCCAACTGCATCGGCGCTGTCGTGCGTACCGTTTGGCTTTTCAATGAGTCAAACACAACACGCGTCTTCACCGGTACGCCGTCCACGTAAATCTTCACGCCCTCCGCTTTGCCGGAGCCGTCATACGTGAACATCACGTGGCTCCAGTGCGTGGTCACCGGCAGCGGATCAATCGTAGAAACTTTAATCGCCACCCACGGCGTTTCATCTTCCGGCTTCTTTGCTTCTTCTCTCTTCTCCGGCTTTGGCGGAGTCTTCTTCGCGGCCGGCTTCTTCTCTTCCCGCTTCTTGCCGTCCTTGTCCGCAGCCAGGTCCTGCGCGGTCAAATCATTCGGTGCCGGATAATCAAACGGCTCCTTATATTGATACGGCTTCTTCGGCTGCATCTCCTTGGGGATGGCCAAATCCTTCGGCGCTTCATTAATAATGTCCACGCTCACCATTCCGCGTTCCAGCGTCATGTCCCAGCCGCGGTAATGCTGCGTCGTGTCCATCTTGGAAATCAGCGTTCCATTTGCACCCGCAGAATTAAATCCCGGTGCGCCGCGCAGCATCACCCAACCGCCGGTGGAGAACGGTTGGTTCCATTCCATGTCGCCCATCTGCCCCAGCATCACGCGCGTGCTGGTCTCCATGCGGAAGTCCGGCCACAGGAACGTTGTCTCGCCCCATTGCGGTTTGTTCTTGCCGATGGGGAAGCTCGCGGGGTTCGCATTCGGCGCGCTGTTCTGTAGCACTTCGCCGCCGCCTTCATCCAGCCGCAAACGCAGCAGCAGCTTCTCAACAGAAACCGTCTGCGCCGTATCCTGTTTGGAAGCAATCCACTGCTGCACCAGGCTGCGCTCGTTCTCGTGCATCTGGCGCAGTTGCGCAGCCAACTCCGTGCGCTTCTCCAGCACGCGGTTGTACGCGTCCATGTGCTCGGGCTTCGGGATGCGAACAACCGGCGCCCACACTGGCCGGTCATCGTTATACGGCTTCTCGTCAATGTTGTTGAAGAAGGCGCTCAGTGAATAGAAATCCTTCTGCGTCGTCGGATCGTACTTGTGGTCATGGCAAACCGCGCAGCCCACTGTTAGCCCCATAAACGTCGCGCCGAATGCCTCCGTACGT
>CAIZGA010000145.1 GCA_903932385.1 uncultured Acidobacteriota bacterium | reverse complement strand
GGCACACCGACGGCATGGATACGGACTCGCTGAACCTGACTGGACCGGGCACAACCATTGGCACCATCTCGTATATGTCTCCGGAGCAGGCGCGTGGTGAACCGCTCGACATCCGCACCGATTTGTTTTCCTTCGGCACGGTGATGTATGAAATGGCCACGAACAGTGTGCCGTTCAATGGTCAGACAAGCGCGATGGTGTTTGTCGAACTGCTGGAGCGCGACCCCAAACCAGTGCGTGAGCTGAACCGGGCCATCCCGCTGCAGCTGGTTGCCATCATCAACAAGGCGCTCTACAAAGACATCAACGCCCGATATCAGAGCGCCGTTGAAATCCACACAGACCTCGAAGCTATCTGGTCTGAAGTGTGGGCAAGCTCGCAGGTTCCATCGTTTGAGTCTGCGGCATCAACAACGCCGGTACGAGAGACAACAGTACTGGCTACTCCAGCGCCAACACCCATTACCGAAGAACATCCACAGACTCCTGCGGCTCCGCGCATCGAGACTGCATCATCGCCGACAGGGCCGGTCAGCAGGGAACTGCCTCCAGCACTGCCTACTTTTTCGCAGGATTCAAGCCCTGCCTATGTTCCTACTCAGTTGAATCAAACACCATTGCCGCAACCACCTTTGACGGGCCGCGCTCAAATTGCTGCATCTTCATCAACTTCAGGCGCAACTCCCTCTGCTGTAACTCCGGCGGCAACGCCGAATGAAAGTTTGCCAGTGCATCGTGAAACTTCAGAAACATTCACGGTGGCGTCGAGTTCCGGACGTCGTCAGCGATTGTCAGATACAACCGGCCGTGTTCGTGTTCAGGCACAGGCGCAGTCACAATCTTCAGAAAAAGCCCGCGCACAGGCCGAAGCCAAACGCAAAGATCGTGCACGTCTGCGTCTGCTGTATTTTGTTGGCATTGTTATCATCGGAATTATTGCCACTGCCATCTACATTCAGTTCGTTCGCACCACTGTAGATAATGGCCTCCACCAGAATGATCTGATTGGCATTGGTCGCATAGAGAATAAGACCGACAGCACCAAGCTCGACCATACCTTCCGCGTCGGCCTAGGCATGGCGCTGATGCAGTCGCCCTTCGTCAATACACAATTGGCAGCGGACAATGCTCCTTCGGTCCCCGGCGAACGCGGCATGTTGGTCGGCTCCATCAGCGGTACCGTGCCGTACGTGGTGGATCTTCGAGTGATTCCGCCCAATGGCGGCAAAGCTATTGCAGAAGTGCAGGACACCGCACAAGACCTCGACAGTATTCTGGCCACCATTGACCGAGTGACACTCGAACTGCGTCGCCAGGCCGGCGAGGCCACCAGTTCCCGCGATACATATTTCCGCCCGCTGCATCAGGAAGCGACATCTTCTCTGGATGCGATGGATGCATTTTCGCTGGGCGAAGAAATTGTCGCGTCACACGGCCCGCATGATGCCGCCGCTGCGGCGTATCTGAAGGCTCTGGACTACGACAAATACTTCACTCTGGCCTACGAACGGCTGGCATTACTCTACGCTTCCGACAATAATGCTTTGCTCGCTGCGCAATATGCAGACATGGCCTATTCCGGCCGCCAGACGCTGAGCGACCACAGCCGACTGCAGGTGGAAGTGGTTCATGCCGCATTGGTGGAGAAGGACGCCAATGATTTCCAGCACTGGCTGAAGCAAT
>CAIZGA010000144.1 GCA_903932385.1 uncultured Acidobacteriota bacterium | reverse complement strand
GCGCCAGCGGTCAAGGCCCCGCGGCCAGCAGTTCGCATGTGAAGCCTGCCCCAGCCAAAGGAAAACTTGGAGTCATGATTCCCGGCATGGGTGCCGTTTCAACGACGCTCATCGCAGGTGTAGAGGCCATCCGCAAGGGTTTGGCCAAGCCTATCGGGTCCACCACGCAGATGGCCACCATCCGTCTGGGCAAGCGTACGGACAACCGCACGCCATTCATCAAGGATTTTGTTCCCTTGGCATCGCTCGATGATCTGGTCTTTACCGGCTGGGACATCTTCGGCGGCGATCTGTATCAGGCGGCCAAGACTGCGCAGGTGCTGGACCGCGACCAACTGGAGCAGGTGCGTCCGTATCTGGAAAGCATCCAGCCGATGCCGGCCGTGTTTGACCAGTATTACGTCAAGCGCCTTAGCGGCAAGTCTGTGAAGAAGGGCCGCAACAAGTGCGACCTCGCCGAGCAGATCCGTTCCGACATCCAGCAGTTCAAGACGAAGACCGAACGCCAGGTAATGATTTGGGCCGGTTCGACGGAAATCTTTCTGGAACCCAGCGCAGTGCATCAGTCGCTGGCTGCCTTTGAAAAGGGCCTGGTCGATAACGACGAGAACATTGCTCCCTCGCAGATTTATGCTTACGCCGCACTGAAGGAAGGCATCCCATTTGCCAACGGTGCGCCGAACCTGACCGTGGATCTGCCCTGCATGCTGGAGCTTTCGCGCACGATGAATGCCCCGATTTGCGGCAAGGACTTCAAGACCGGCCAGACCTTCATGAAGACGGTTCTGGCTCCGGCCTTCAAGGCGCGCATGCTCGGCGTCAGCGGCTGGTACTCGACCAACATTCTGGGCAACCGCGATGGCGAAGTGCTGGATGACCCTGAGTCCTTCAAGACCAAGGAAGAGTCCAAACTGGGCGTGCTGGAATACATCCTGCAGCCGGAGAAATATCCCGACCTGTACAAGGACATGTACCACAAGGTCCGCATCAACTATTACCCGCCTCGTGGCGACAACAAAGAAGGCTGGGACAACATCGACATCTTCGGATGGCTGGGATACCCCATGCAGCTCAAGGTGGACTTCCTCTGCCGCGACTCGATTCTGGCTGCACCGCTGGCGCTTGATCTGGTGCTGTTCCTTGACCTGGCCAAGCGTACCCCGTCGCTAGCCGGTCTGGGCGTGCAGGAGTGGCTCAGCTTCTTCTTCAAGTCGCCGCAGACTTCGCCGGGACTTTACCCCGAGCATGACCTCTTCATCCAGTTGCTGAAGCTGAAGAACACGCTTCGTCACATCATGGGCGAAGACCTCATCACGCATCTCGGTTTGGATTACTACGACTGAGTTTTGCAGATTTGAAACCAACGGCTGGCGGCAATATGCTGCCGGCCGTTTTATTTTTCCGGCGTAAATCAATTCTTCGTAAGATGATGCCATGCAGTTGCAATCGTCCTCCACATCTCGGCGCTGGATTTCTTTGCCGGCAGTTGCTGTCCTTCTGGTCACGGCTGCGACGGTTCTTTTCTGGTCGCCGGTCCGCATGTTGGACAACGATGAGTATCTGGTGCGCTGGACCGACAGCGTGGCCACGTTGCATCAACTGCTGCAGGTGCAGTTGCACACGCCGATTTCTCTCGACCCGATTTTCTATCACGCGTTGGTGCATTTTTGTCTGAAGGCGTTTGGCGACCACGCGGAAATTTTTGCGTTGCGCTTGCCGTCATTGCTGGGCTTTCTACTGATGCAAGTCTGCCTGTACCGTTTCGTTCGGCGATTCTCGTCGGAGACTGCGGCCGTATTTGCGATGGCGTTTCCAGCCGCAACGGCAACGCTTTTCTATGCCGTGCAGGCGCGGCCGTATGCGTTACTACTGGGTCTGTTCGCATTGGTGATGTTGAACTGGCAGAACGCGATTCGCGCAGAGGAAAATCGACGCGGTACTTTACTGATATTGGCTGCGGGAATTGCCATCGCGTTCAACACGCATTATTTCGCCATCCTGCTGCTGGCGCCGTTGTGCGGTGCGGAACTCTACCGCAGCATTGCACATCGGCGTGTGGATGTGCCGGTGGTTGTCGCCATCATCGTAGGCATGGCGGGCATTGTTTTCACGCTGCCCTTTGCCCGCGCCGCTGCGGTGTTTCATCAGCACTACTACACCAGCGGCAGCGCTACAGGGCATGCCATTACCCAGGCCTACCGCGCGTTTTTTGTGGATTACACCAACTTTTCCATGACGCTGCAGCGAATGCTGGCGATGCTGTTTGTGCTCTTCGCGGTGCTGCTGGTGCTGGGCTACGTACGGCAGATTCGCAAACGCTCCGTGGAAATCCTGAATGAAGAGATTGTTTTTCTGGTGGTGCTGGCAGCGCTGCCGTTTCTCGGCTACCTAATGGCGCATGTGCTGCACTCCTACGAAGTTCGCTACATGCTCGGAGCCATGGTCGGCATCGCCCCGATTCTGGCCATCACCCTGACGCCAATTTTCCGCAACAAGACCGCAGCCCGGCTGCTGCCGCTGTTGCTCTGCATTGCGATTGCAACCATCGCAGCGGCTCGCATTCAGTGGGAAAGCAAAGTCACGCAGCAGCAGATGGCTTCGCTGTTTTTCTCGCCGACACAGAAGGCGGCTTTGCTGGCGACCCCGACGCAAACTCTTTATATTCAGAACTTTGGCAGCTATTCTGAGGCTGCGTACTATGAGCCGGACCCGGAAATTCGCTCCCGGCTAGCACTGCTGTATTCCAGCGATGAAGAACTCCGCTGGCGGATGCGTGACACTAACTCATTGACAGCATTGCACATGCAGTCATTTACCAGCGAGAAAACCGCCGCGTGGCAGCAGATTCAGGCGCAACCCGGCGAACACTTGCTGCTGCTCTACCATTCCGGCTGGGACTGGACGGATCAGGCATTGGCGGCCTCGCACGTGCGGGTTACGCCGCTGGGGAGCGCTGTGCAGGGCGATCTGGTAGCCGTGAATTTCAAACCATAAGCCATCCCGCTGCCAAAAGCGTTGGCAGACGATTTGGCGCATACTATCGTCTAAGAGATGGATAGCCCTGTAATCAGGAAGAAGTGTGCCTGAGGACGCAGGGCGGGTACTTGTGGAGGTTCAGCAATGCGAATTCAGGGAACCGGCAAAATGATTTTTGGCGATGAGCGGGCGATGGGCAGAATGGCTGTCAGTGGCCTCTGCGGCCTTGCGCTGATGCTGGCTGTTCCGTCGTTGACGCTGGCCCAGACAGGCTCGACAACATCCACGCCACCGACTCCAACATCGACCAGCGGTTCCAATACGAACACTGCAAATACCAGCACTGCGACACCTGGCCCCACGACTCCCAACTCGACAACGAATTCAACGACGCCAGCTTCGACGAACCCAACCATTTCTACCGACAAGAAGCCGACTTCGGGCGATGCCAAGCCGGATGCCAGCAAGACGGACGATGCCACCTCGGATGTGAAGCCTGAAGACATTCCGTCGCCGGGCGACCGGTTGGACACGCACATCAAAACCGGCAGCGAAGATGATGTGAATGCTGCCGGCACACGCAACATCGGCGGGCGCGGTGTGGGCAACTGGTTCAGCACCAACTGGGAAATCTCCACCGGCAAACAGTATTCGCTGGAAGTGGAAAAGACGGTGAAACTGGTCAACGACCCGGTGGTGACCGAGTATGTAAACCGCATCGGCCAGAACATTGTGAAGAATTCTGATTGCAAAGTGCCGTTCACCATCAAGGTAATTGACACCGATGAAATCAACGCCTTCGCGCTTCCGGGTGGATATTTTTACGTCAATTCCGGCCTGATTCTGGCAGCGGATGAAGAGGCTGAATTGGCCGGCGTTATGGCGCATGAGACGGCACACGTTTGTGCACACCATGCGGCACGCGAAATGACGCGCATGTATTACGCGCAAATCGGCATGGTGCCGTTGATGATAATGACTTACGGCACGTGGACCGGATACGGCATCTATGAAGCGGCGCAGCTTGCCATACCGATTACCTTCCTGCAGTTCTCGCGCGATTTTGAGACGCAGGCCGATTGGCTGGGCCTGCAGTACATGTACCGCGCGGGATACGATCCTCAGGCGTTTATCACCATCTTTGAAAAGCTGGAGGCGCTGGAGAAACACAAGCCGGGCGCGCTGGCCAAGGCCTTTTCCACGCACCCGCAGACGGCGGAACGCATCAAGCGGTCTGAGAATGAAATTGCCACCATCATGCCGGCGCGGCCTGACTATGTAGTGACGACTTCAGAGTTTGATGATGTGAAGGCGCGACTGGCGAGGCTGGAAAACAAGCGGCCGACCACAGACGGCAAAGGCAACTCAACGCCAACGTTGCGCCGCACTTCCACCTCTGACCCGAACAATGACGGAAACGGGCAGAGTGGCGATGACCGCCCGACATTGAATCGCCGCAATAACTAAACGCTGCGCATCAAAAAATGACCGGATGCACGTTGAGTGCGCCGGTCATTTTTTATAGCTGAAGAAATTTTCTGGACTTTCTATCTGCGGCGGCGGCGGCTGTAGCGGAGAATCGGCATCACGAAGGTATAGACGACCAGCAGTGCGCCGACACCAAGTGCGACTTCAACAAACATGCCGCCCTGACCGACGACTAGATCGTGTCGGTTGCTGAAGTAGCCGAAGAACTTGTCGGGCATGTCCTGGGGAATGTATCCGAAAATATAGGCAGTGTAGGTGAGTGCGGCAGCGGCGAGTATCAGGCTGCCGGGGTGTGTCAGAAGACCGCGTTTGCGGGTCAACTTCGGGTCAGTGACGCGGACTCTGTGTTCAACACTCGTACGATGCGTTCGCATGGGTGTTTAGTTTATTCTTCGCTGGAGCAGCCGGGTTTCTTGCCCTTGCATTTACTCATGATGGCGGCACAGAGGCGTTCGCGCAATGAGGGGGAAATCTCATAAACCTCATTGTTGCGGTAGACCTCAATGGTCTTGCGGGTGGTGTTCACGACGACTTCGCAGTGGCCGCATTTGCCCATATGAGTTCGGACTTCGGCCTCCAGGTCGGCCGCGAGTTTGCCGTCAAAATAATCCGTTAACTGCGCCAGAAACTCTTTACAAGTCATTTTTCAGGCGCTCCCTTCGCTTGCTTAAAATGCCGGCTAAGCCGTTCGCGGAGTTGCAGGCGCGCCCGCAACAATCGCGATTTCACAGCAGGGACGCTCAACCCGAGCATCTCCGCCGTTTCTTCCGTGGAGAGATTCTCCACATCGCGCAGGACAAAGACAGAGCGGAAGCCTTCGGGCAGGCCCTGTATGGTCTTGCGCAGAATATCTGCCAGTTCAGACTGGCCGAATTGCTGCTCCGGGTTCGGGCTCCAGTCGGCGAAATCGCGCGGGATGAAGCCTTCGTCAGTCTGCACATCTTCGTCCATGGAGACAGTGCGTGCGTTCTTGCGTTTGCGCAGACGCATTAGGCTCTCATTGACGGCGATGCGGATCAGCCAGGTGGAAAACTTCGAATTCCCCTGGAACTGGTCCAGCTTTTCATAGGCCTTCAGAAATGCGTCCTGAACGATGTCCTCGGCGTCTTCGCGGTTTTGCGTAATATGCTGCGCAATGCGAAACACCTGACGGTCATACTGGCGCACCAACTGCTCAAACGCATGAGTGTCGCCGTCGCGCACACGCGCGACCAGGGCAACATCAGGGTGCACTTCTTCCGCTCCTGTGGATTGGATGGTGGCCATGGCTCAGAGTCGCAAAAATTCGCCTTCGTTTTGCAGTACGTCCAGCGAGGGTTCCCGACCGGGGTGGGGGTGCAGGTCCAGACTGGGTGGGAATACCGCTATGGCAATAGTATCGGAGGCTGGGCGGCAGGGAAAGTGGCTGGCTCAGCGCCTCCCAGGCAGCCGGGATAGATTCCGATATGACGACGATGGTTCGGCAGGGCAACAGAGCCTACCGCCGGGGGAAGCTGGAAGAGTAAAGTTAATGAGGAGCGTACTGAGCCTTCCCACATCCCGCTCAGTGCCCACGATGCCCATGTTGTATCTATTACCTCTTCGAGTGCAGACAGCAGCCAGCGCGGCTGGATTGCGTACCGGTTCGCGTTGCCGTCGAGCTGCTGTGGCCGTGACTCTGGCTGCATTGTTGGCGATGCATGGTGGAACAGCGGCTGCACAGACCAGTGCAAATTCCAGCACGAAGTCGAATTCGACGAAGAGTGCAACGCATCCCAGCGCAGCGAAGAAAACAACGGTGAAGAAGACGGCGGCGCAGAAGACTGTGGTGCGGCATGCCAGTCCGCAACACACGGCGTTTGCCGCCTCTGCGGAGCTGCGGCCGATGGCACAGCAGTTGATGGCGTCACGTTCCACCGCTGCGTATGACGGCGTGTTGCATTACGCGCATACGCATACCGGCGAGGCGTCCGCCGCGGCTTGGCTGGCCGTTGGCCATGCATATTTTCAGGACAAGCAATACACCGAGGCATACAACGCCTTCCAACTGGCGCGCACCAAGACGACAGTTCTGAATGATTATGCTGAGTATCTGGGTGCCCAGGCGGCTCTGCAGGATGGACATGCCGCCGATGCCGTCACGTTGCTACTCAATTTCAACACGCGCCATCGGCAGAGCATCTTCTATGCAAATGCGCCGGTGAAGTTGGCGGAAGCCTACCTGATGTTGAGCGATGCTCCGTCTGCATTGCGAACGCTGGCACCGTATGACAACCAGTGGGTTGCCGGCCAGGCGGAATTTCTCTACACCGAAGCGCGGGCCAATCAGGCAGCAGGGAATCGCGCGCAGGCCATTTCGCTGTATCACAAGCTGGTAGCGGTGCAGCCGTTGAGCGTAGAAGCCGGCGGTGCGAATCAGCAACTGCATGCGATGGGCGATTCGCTGAGCGTGGCCGAACGAAAGTTTCGTGCCGATGCGTTGTTTGCCGCCAAGCAATACAGCGATGCGTTGACGGAGTATCAATCGCTGGAGCATGACCCCGCGGCACAGAATGCTGGAAATTTTGCCGTGTATGCGGCGGC
>CAIZGA010000143.1 GCA_903932385.1 uncultured Acidobacteriota bacterium | reverse complement strand
TGGCTGAACCAACTGATGGCCGAGCAACTGCCGGAACGCAATGATGACAGCGGTGCTTTAAGGCTGTATGTGATTGCAGAGTTGGAACGCACTGCGGATGATCGCGACCGAGAAGCTGCGACCATCCAGCAGATGACGCAGCGATTCCCCACCAGCAACTGGCTGCAGGAAGCGTTGTACTCAGCGGGATACACGGCGTTTTTCAAGCATGACTTTCCCGCTGCCATTCGCTACTACACGCAGTTGGTGCAGATGTTTCCCACCGCGCAATATGCACCCTCCAGCCATTGGCGCGCGGCATGGCTGAATTATCGACAGCGGAATTACGCAGAAGCGGCGCGACTGTTTGACGAGCAGATTGTGCATTACGCCGGCGGCATTGAAGTGCCGAATGCGCTCTACTGGCGCGCGCGAATCTTTGAGGATGAAGAGCACAACTACGCGCAGGCGGAAAATTATTACCGCACGCTGGTACAGTGCTATCCGAATTATTACTACGGCATTCTGGCGCGCCAGCGGCTGGCAGTATTGCCGGTGCAGGCAGCGCTGGTGGCGATGCCGCTCAGTTATGTGAAGCCTCCCGCAACCCCGGCGTTGAGCGACGCATTGCCCGCCGATGACGAGCATCTTGAAAAAGCAAAGCTGCTGGCCAATGCCGCGCTGAATGAATACATTGCGCAGGAAATCCAGTTGAGCCCGGGCAGCGCGAACTGGGGCCTGTATGCGCAGGCTCAGATTTATGAATCCTTCGGCGAGGATTATCACGCGCTGCAGGTCATCAAGAAAACTGCAGCGCCATATTTCGCATTGCCGGTGAAAGCCGTTCCACAGAGCTACTGGCATCTGCTGTTTCCACGCGCCTACTGGGCAGACCTGACCGCCGATGCCGAGCGCAATCATCTTGACCCGTATTTAGTGGCTGCGTTGATTCGGCAGGAGTCGGAGTTCAACCCGGGTATCGTCTCGCATGCGAATGCTTATGGCTTGATGCAGTTGTTGCCGTCGGTGGGCAAGCAGATGGCACGCAAGCAGGGCGTGAAAAATCTGAGCGCGTCGCAGTTGCTGCAGCCGGACATGAACCTGCGTTTCGGCACGGTCTATCTGCGCGGCGAGTTAGACCGCTACAGCAATCAGGCGGAGTTGGCACTGGCTGCCTACAACGCCGGCGACGGCGCGGTGCGTGGCTGGCAGGCGAACGGCAGCTACAAGGACCTGCCGGAGTTTGTCGAGTCCATCCCCTACACCGAGACTCGCGATTATGTGCAGGCGGTGCTGCGTAACGTGCAGATGTACAAAATGCTCTACGGCGGAAAATAAATTTGTAAATTTGTAAATTTGTAAATTTATCGACCGCACCAAGAAATATGCATTCCTCTGGAAATCTTTTCGAAATTCTCTTGACACTGCCAGTGCAGCCGTTAGGATAGGTGCAACAGAGATGCACCATTTCTGTTGCACTGCCTGTTCCACCGTTCCAGCTAGAAGTCCATGCTGTATCCACAACGGAGGTTGGCGTAGATGGCGGAAATCGAGTTCCTCGATGAGTGGATCCCCGAACAGATGAAGCCCGGCACGTTGTTTCTGCTGGAAAACCCCGGAACCATGGGCGAGGGCAGCAATCCCTACTGGGCTGTGCTGTCGTGCCCGTCATGCGGTTGCGTGGGGCTGATTACACGCGGACAATTCTCCGGCCTGCAGACGGTAATTTGCGGTGGGTCAGAGTGCTCGGCGGAGTTTGTGCTGGAAGAGTACGGCATCCGCTACCGCATGCCGAACTAGTTGCGGCAGAACTTAATTTTTGTGACGTCGCCAATCGCCCCAGTCCCAATGGCGTCCAAGAATTCCTTTGACGATCAGGTGGTCTGTGCCTGCCGTGGGTCCCAGGCCAACGCCGATATTGATTTCCCACTTGGGTGAAACGTTCAGGTCGGTGACGGCGAAGATCTGCTGCTGCTGGTCGTGCAGCGGGTAGAAGTCGCCGAAGCGGCCGTAGTCGGCGTAATACTCAATGCCGCCGCTGATGACTTTGGTAAAGTCGTAGCCGACTTTTACTCCCGGCGAAAAATCCATACCAAGTTTTACATCCGGTCCGTGGAAGGTGCGTTCCAGCGCGGGGTTAAAGGCCATGTACCAGCGGCCAAGCTGCTTGTCGAAGATGGGGCGCAGCTCCCAGGTCCATGTGTCAGGCGAATAGACGGCGCGTTGGTAGCCGACTTCAGTGGAGAGCGAGACGCCGATGGGCCAGTGCCAGCTATCGGGTACGCGCACGCGGGGTCGGATATGGTCGCCCACCCACTGCACGCCGTGGCCGTCCTGCTCGCTGGTAAAGATGTAGAAGCCGAGCTCGGACCAGTCGGTGATGCCCTGAGTGAGTTCGATGGTTTCGTGTTCCTGATGATTGGTGGGATAGACGCCGTCCACCACATACTTCTGGCCTTCTGGGGTGAAGTTGGAGTGTAGTTCGGTCATCAGCGAACCGGGCTTCTCGGTGTCTGCACCATAGACCTGAATTTCATAATTGCCCTGGGCGCGGGCGGCAGTTGCAGCGAAGAGAATGGCACACGCAGCCAGCAGGCGCAGCGATTGCGAGAGGGATCCGGTTTGCATCAATGATTTCTGCATAGTTTCGATTACAGGGTAACGCGGATGCTGCTGGCGAGTGAATTTGTGAAGCGTGATTGTTGCGTGATGAAAAATCTGCAATGGCAATGGTTACAATCGCATAACTTGACAGGAGTTGATGCATTGGCCGAAACTTTCATGGTCAGCACAGGCAGTTTTGTCTTCCACAATTAATTTGACCATCCAACAAATCCAAGCCTCTCGGAGTTGTGTCTTCATGGACGTGAACCGTCGCCATTTTGTTGCAGCCGCCGCCGCAATTGCCGCAAATTCTGCTTTACCCCGCATGCTCCGCGCACAGGATTCCAAGCCGCTGTACCCGAAGCGCAATCTGCCGTTTCATGTTGCGGTCATCAATGATGAAATTTCTGACGACTTGGATCACGCATGCCATGTGGTTGCAGTGGAGTTTGGTCTGCAGTACATCGAACTGCGCAGCTTCTGGGGAAAAAATGTCAGCGTGCTGACCGATGAGGAGATTGCCCGCGCGCGCAAGGTGTTGGCCAAGTACAACCTGAAAGTCAGTGACATTGCCAGCCCGCTTTTCAAGACGGATTTCCCGGGTGGGAAAAAAGCCAAGGGCGCCAAGGTGGATCAGTTTGGCAACTCTGCCGACTACAGCAAGCAGAATGAAGTGCTGGAGAAGTGCATCCATCTGGCGCGTTCCTTCGGCACAACGCGTGTTCGCGGATTCGACTATGTACGTCTGGACGATGTGAAGCCCTTTCTGCCGGAGATTCATGAACAGCTGCGTAAGGCGGCGACGCGCATGGCCAAAGACAATCTGATTTTTCTGCTGGAGAACGAACACACCTGCAATACGGCGACCGGCGCGGAAGCCGCGCGCACGCTGGCTGCAGTGCAGAATGAAAACTTCATGCTGAACTGGGACCCGGGCAACGCCGCAGCGTTTGGCGAGACACCGTTCCCGAATGGCTATGATCTGATTCCAAAGAACCGCATCGGCCATGTGCATTGCAAGGATGTGGTGCGCGATGCGAGTGGTAAACCTTCATGGGCAGCAGTGGGTTCGGGCATCATTAATTGGCGCGGACAGATTGCGGCGCTGGTTAACCAAAAGTTTTCGCACACGTTGTCACTGGAGACACACTGGCGCGGCGTGGGCACACCGGAAGCATCCACCCGGCAGAGCATGGCCGGCCTGCAGGAAATTCTGGGCGAGTTCGGTTCGTAGAAATCCCACAGTTTAGAAAGCAAGAACAAGGAGAAGTGGCACATGATGACGAGGCGTGAATTTCTGGATGGTGTGGCCGCAGGCGCGGCTGCGACGGCAGTGGCATCAACGGCGCGGAGCTACGGCCAGATTATCGGCGCGAATGATCGGGTGAACTTTGCCATTTGCGGATTGAATGGCCGCGGTAATGCTCATCTCTCCAGTCTGGCCGTTAATCATGAATCGGCACGAGTGACCTTCTGCTGTGATCCGGATGCAAAGGTGCTGGCGAAGTTTTCAGATGCGGCGGAAAAATCGCTGGGTTACAAACCGACGGCAGTGGGTGATTTTCGCAAAGCGCTCGAATCCAAGGACGTTGATGCCATCAGCATTGCAACGCCGGACCACTGGCACGCACCGATGGCCATCTATGCGTTGAAGGCCGGCAAGCATGTGTATGTAGAGAAGCCGTCGAGCCACAATCCACGCGAAGGCGAACTGCTGATTGCATCGCAGAAGAAACATGGCAAGCTGGTGCAAGTGGGCACGCAGTCGCGTTCATCGCCGTACACGATGGAGATTGTGAAGCGCGTCCACGAGGGCGCAGTTGGCCGAGCGTATTACGGCAAGGCCTGGTACAACAACACACGCCTCTCGATGGGTACAGGAAAAGTGGCTCCTGTTCCCGATTGGTTGAATTGGGACTTGTGGCAGGGACCGGCGCCGCGTCATGAGTATGTTGATAATGTGCATCCCTACAACTGGCATTGGCTGCGCCGCTACGGTACGGGCGAGTCGCTGAACAACGGCACGCATGAAATTGATGTCTGCCGTTGGGCTCTGCAGATTGATGATTATCCCAAGACCGTGACCGCAACCGGCGGACGCTACCATTTCAAGGACGACTGGCAGTTCTATGACACGCTGGTGACCAGTTACGATTACGGCGACAAGATGATCAGCTGGGAAAACATGTGCTGCAACGGCATGTTGACCTATGGCCGCGATCGTGGCGTGGTCATCCACGGAACAACCGGATCAGTGGTGTTTGATCGCGCAAGTGGTGGCGAGTTCTTTGACCTGAAGGGCAAGAAGATTGATGAAGTGAAACCGGTCAAGGAAGTTGCCGCCAGCAGCCATGATCTGGTTGGCCGCGACTCCTACACGGACAATCATTTCAAAAACCTGATTGACGGCATTCGCAAGGGCGACGCATTGCATGCGCCGGTGGAGATGACCCAGAAGACTGTGACCACTGCGCTCATCACCAACATTGCATGGGAACTGAACCGCGAGCTGAAACTGGATACATCGACCGGCCACATTCTGGGTGACCCCGAAGCGATGGCGAAGTGGGGCCGCACCTACGAAAAAGGCTGGGAAGTTACGGCGTAATCAAACAGCGTTAGACAGAATGAAATTCATACAGCCAGTTGCCATCGGTGACTGGCTGTTTTGATTTCAGCAACAGACGATAAATCTGAGGGCCCCAGCTGGAACGCATGCCGGCATCTTTCAGCGGTATGGTTTCAATTGTGGCAGTCAACTGCGCATCGCGAATCTTTAGGATGACCGGCTTGCCATCCTTTATGGTCGGCTGCAGTAATACATCTCCATTGCTGGTGATAGTGGGTACGCGCGGCGTCATGATGGAGATGGAAATTTCCTGCGCGCTGGCAAGGCTGAATTTTTCCTGAACAGACGTCGTGCCATTGCCGCGATTCAATGTGACGCTACGCAGCCACTGATGAATGCCTGCTTCCTTTGGATACGCAGTTGCCAGGTTGCAGCTGAGAGAAGCACTCTGCTCGGTTGATTTGTAGACCACATCGCTCGCTTTGTAGTTGACGCCGTCATGCTGCATCACGCCCCCGACGGTCGGCAGGTTGTGATACGCCGACTGCATCGTCCAGATATCGTAACGGTGCGCGCTGAATGTCTGCGCAGTGTACGTCTCCACGCCTACATCAATCGCAACTGGATCGCAGTCGTGGTAAAGGATGTAACTGCCGGAATCATTATGGCTGTGGCTTCTGCCGTTGTTGGCCGCCTGCATGGCGAGGTACATTCCCTGCGTGGCCCCAGATTTTTCGCGTGCCGCCATCAGGCCGAGATAGGGATACCAGACATCGCGGACCATCGGGTCATCACGGCGAGCCGTGCGGATCTCAGCGGCCTGCATCAGCGCGGGCAGATTGCGCGAGAGGCCGGTGAGGTTGACGTTCTGCGATCCGCTAAGCGGAAGTCCGGTGGATGTGACGCCATCGCGCGAAGCCAGCAGCGCACCAAAGCCGGTCAGGTCTGCATCGCCAACGGCCTTGCCATAGCGGTAGAGCACATTGCCGTCAGGCGCGGCATGTACGTGCGCATCGCCGTAGTTGATATAGCTTTCGCCACAAATATGAGTGTTGAGAATGTAGCGGCCCATGGCATCAAGAAATGGATGCGCAAAGATTTTTGTGCGGTTGCCGGTTGCCGACTCAATTAGGCTGACGCATTCGAAATACGACATGGGTGACCGGCTGAAATATCCCGGGCCTTCTTCACAACCGCCGTCCGGCCAGTACTGGTTCAGGTAGGCGTCCAGACTGCGGATGATTTTTGAAGTCAGTTGAAGGCGCAGTGTAGCGTCTTGTTCCAGAAGAAAATTAGCGACGAGTAAATTTGAGTTGATCCACGGGTTCCAGTTGTTCAGGTGGCGATTGGCACCGTCGAGTCCCATCCAGACAAAATCATCGCGTCGACGTGCCGGTTCCAGTTGCCGCCGCTCAGATTCAATCACAATGCGTTTGCGGATTAGCGGAGAAACTTTATCGAGCTGGTCGCCGAGCAGATAATGGGTCCACGCGAGCAGTGCAACGGTTTCCGCGCCGAAGAGTTCGATGATGGGTTCGGTCACATCCGGCAGCCCAACGCCGGCCTTCTGCGCGCCCAGATGTGCGGGCACTCCCCAGAAACTTTCTTCACAGATGAGCCAGATGCCGTTGGCAATGTCGTCGAGAAAGCGGCCGTTGCCTTCAATGCATTCCGCCAGTACCAGGTTTTGCAATTGCGTTCGCCGACCAAAATCCTGGTTCTCATAATTGCTGCGGTTGCCGTTGCGTTGGAACTCTAGAAATGTAGTGGCCAGCACGGCGTTCCAGCCGGCGGCCTTATTCTTCTCAGCCTTCTGCAGGATGACAGCGCGGATATCCTGCGGCAGGCCCTGCCACGCATCACGTTGCTGCCAGCGTGGATACGGATGCCAGTCGCCGGGAGCCAGCAGATTCTGTGCGAGGAATGCGGCGGGGTAGGTGGCCGTGAGCAGGTTCTGCGGCGAGGTGGCAGGCGATGTTATGTTGCTGGCTTGCTGAATGGCAGCAACGGTTGGCAGGGAATGCAGCAATGATGTGTGGCCGAGAGTTGCGAGAGTGCCGGCAAGAAAATCGCGTCGTTCCATACACAGGAAGATATCATCGCGACACAGCAAGATACCACCGCAGAAGATGCGCATGCATAGCTTTCATGTAACAGACGAAGCGAACTGACTGTTGCAAATGATTGCGCTACACTGGCAGACGCGCGGTGAATTGTATCTGCAGGTAATGCGATGGGGGTGCGTCAGTATGTCATTCGGTCCGGAGATTTCGCGACGCAAAGCGGTCGGCATGGTTGCCGGTGGTCTTGCTGCTGCTGCCGTCGGCAATGCATTGCCTGCGGTGGCTAAAGAAGCCAAGCAGCCGAATGTCGTTTTTATCCTGCTGGATGACGTTGGCTATGGCGACCTGGGATGCATGGGCAATCCTATTATCAAGACACCGAACATCGATGCGTTGCACGAGAAGTCAACGCGGTTCACAAATTTTCACGTGAGCCCGACATGTTCTCCCACGCGCGCTGCGTTGATGACAGGAAAATATTCCAACGCAGTTGGCGTGTGGCATACCATCTACGGCAGAAACCTGCTGGACCCGCGCGTCGCAACGCTCGCCGAATGTTTCAAAGCCAGCGGCTACAGGACTGCGAATTACGGCAAGTGGCATCTTGGCGACAATTATCCCTGCCGGCCGCATGACCGTGGGTTTGATGATGCTGTAGTCTGCGGCGGCGGTGGCATCTGGCAGACGCCGGATTATTTCGGCAACGACGATATGGATGACAGCTACATCCACAACGGCGAGTTTCAAAAATATTCTGGATTCAGCACAGACATATTTTTCGACCTGACGATGAAGTTCATGCTGGATGCGAAGAAACGCGGCCAGCCATTCTTCTGCTATCTGGCAACACCGGCTGCGCATGATCCGACCTGGGCGAAAGAAAAAGATCAGGCACCGTATGAGGGTGTGGTCGGATTGCCGACGGCGGGATTCTACGGAATGATTGCGAATGCCGATGAAAACATCGGGCGATTGATGAAGTTTCTGGAAGTGAACCAATTGGCCGATGACACGATTGTGATTTTTTCCAGTGACAATGGCACCTCGCAGGGCGAGAAAGTATTTAACGCATCCATGCGTGGCGCGAAGGGTTCTGCGTATGATGGCGGCCATAGAACGCCGCTGTTCTTCCATTGGCCAAGTGCGGGCATCACGCGCGGGCGCGACGTGGGAACACTCACCGCGCACATCGATGTGTATCCAACACTGGTGGAGTTGTGCCAACTGAAAGATGTCGGCAAAGACATTGATGGGAAATCGCTACGACCTTTGCTGTTGAGTGATTCTGCGAGCTGGCCGGAGCGTGCCGTGGTGGTGGATTCGCAACGCGCCGAGAGTTTAGTGAAGTGGAAGCAAACTGCTGTGATGACGCAACACTGGCGGCTGGTGAACCCGACGTTGATTGGCAATCCAGCTGCGTTGGAACTGTATGACATGGAGCACGACCCCAGCCAGCAGGTGAATGTTGCAGCGCAGCATCCGCAGGTGGTTGCGGAGTTGAAGCAGCAATATGATGCGTGGTGGAAAAAAGTATCCGAGCGCGGCGATGAGTTCGTTCGAATCGTCATCGGCAATGATGCAGAGAACCCATCGCGACTGGATTGCATGGATTGGCATGGCGAGGGCGCGGAGTTGGCGAACAGTCAGATCCAGATTCGCAGCGGGCCGATTGGCAATGGATTCTGGGCGCTGGATGTAGACCGCGCCGGGCGATACCGATTTGAACTGCGTCGATGGCCGCGAGAAGTTGACCTGCCGATTACAGCGCCGTTTATCGATGCGAAGCCGAACCGCGAGAAGACTCCGGGTGCAGCCATCGGTGCCAAGACAGCGAACCTGATGATTGGCAACATTAGCGAGAGCAAGCCGGTGCCGCAGGATGCGAAGTTTGTGGAGTTCACCGTGGAGTTGCCGAAAGGGCCTGCAGAATTGCGCACAGCATTTTATGACGAAGTTCTGAATGAACGCGGCGCCTACTATGTTTATGTGCAGCGGCTGTAGGCGCCGGGTTCGTTCAAGTGGTTAGAAAAATGTTTGCACGGCATCAACCACGCGGAATTCCGCATCCACCACAAGCAGCCAGCGCCACTTGTCGAAGGTCAGGCAGGGGTGCGAGATATCGAGTCCGACCATATCGCCGACGCGAATGTCATCGCCTTCGGCAATCATCATGTACGCATGCTGGTCCATCAATTTGGTGAGTTCCCAATGCGCGGGCGCGGCAGAGGGAGCTTTCGACCCCGGCCGATAATGCAGCGCCGGCGATGGCAGGCCGTTATCAAATGCCGCATCGCGTTTTCCCAGACCGAGGATGGCTTTGTCTTTTTCCGGAATCGATTGAACGTACGCCCACAGATGCAGTGCTGGCTGCAGTGAACCCTGCATCTTGCGCGCTACGGGATTATTAGCGTCAATGCGCGTCTGTGCCGTGCGATAGACACCGGTATCGTGTGTGAGATAGCAACCGGGTCGAAGGACAATCTCCAAAGGCGCGCCGATAGTTGCTTTTGAAAATTCTTCAGCCACCACGTCATACCATGCCGACCCTGCACCGGAGAGGATTGCCGGCGTGCGCTGAAACCTCTTCTGCGCGGAGAGCTGCGTGATGGTGGCAACGGCGCGCTGAAGAAATTCGCGGATAGACTCCTCATTCTGCAGGACGCCTTCGTAGAGTTCAACGCCGGAGAGAAGAATCGTATCGCGCCAGGTTTCAATTGCCGCGAGGGTGGAGGCAAGCTGTGCGTCATTACGAACGCCGGTACGACCGCCGTCAACACCGAGTTCGAGTAGAACGTGCAGGCGCTGATTACGTTGGCTGAAAAATGTGCCCAACTGATTGACGAGTTCGGCGGAATCCACCAGGCAGAAATATTCAAAATCAGGCGTCTCAAGCAGCCGCGAAATGATGGCCATGTTCTCGCGTCCAACTAATTGGTTCGCCATCAGCACGCGACGCACGCCATGTGCATGGGCAACGTGGGTCTGGTGCGCGTTGGCCAGCGTGATGCCCCACGCGCCGCCGTTCAACTGCATCTCAAAAAGACGCGGCGCCATGGTCGTTTTTCCGTGCGGCGCAAGGTTCACTCCATAGGCGTTGATGAATCCCTGCATCCACTGGAGGTTGTGGGCGATCTTTTCCTGATAGAGGACGGCGGCTGGCAGGCTGATGTCTTCATGCAGCAGGTTCCAGCCTTTGGCGGCAATGTTTTCGGGCGCGAGGCTTGAGTCAATTTCGCCGAGACCCTTGTTGAGAAAATGAATTGTGTTGAGTGGAAAATTCAATGAGGTGGCCAGTCCTTTGCAGGATGATGATGGAAGTGATGATATATCATTCATGGGGTCAGTATGGAAAACTGTGACACATTGATACGCAATGCACTGGTGCTGGATGGTTCCGGCGCCGAACCCGCGAGCGCAACCAGCGACGTGGCGATTGACGGTGGACGCATTCGCGCCATCGGAAAACTTTCCAATTACAACTCACGCAATGTAGTGGATGCGCAGGGCATGGCGTTGTGCCCGGGATTCATCGACGTGCACACACATGACGACACCAACGTGGTGCGCACGCCGGAGATGCTGCCCAAGCTTTCGCAGGGCGTGACCACGGTGATAGTTGGCAATTGCGGCATCTGCGCGGCACCGGTGCGGTTGGATGTGAAGTCCACGCCGCCGGACCCGATGAATCTGTTGGGCGTGAATGAAGATTTTCATTATCCAAATTTTGCTTCGTATGTGGATGCAGTGAATGCCGCGCGCCCGGCGGTGAATGTGGCGGCGCTTGCCGGTCACACTTCGCTGCGCAACAACCACATGGACCGGCTGGACCGCACCGCCACGGCTGCCGAGATACGAGGAATGCAGATTGATTTACAGGACGCGCTGGACCACGGTGCTTTGGGGTTGAGCACGGGACTGGCATATCTCAATGCAATCTCTGCGACCACCGAAGAAGTCATCGCGTTGGCAGAGCCGCTAGCAGCGGCCGGCGCCATTTACACCACGCACATGCGCAGCGAAACCGAGACAGTGTTGCAGGCGATGGATGAGGCCTTCCGCATTGGCAAGGAAAGCAAAGTGCCGGTGGTGATTTCGCATTTGAAATGTGCCGGCGTGGATAACTGGGGACGAAGCGGCGAAGTGTTACAGGCATTGGAGTCGGCGCGCTCGAAGCAATCTGTCGGCTGCGATTGTTATCCCTATGCTGCCGGATCCAGCACACTCGATCTGCGTCAGGTGGATGAACGCGTGAAGATTACGATTACATGGTCGGAGCCGCATCCTGAAGTTGGCGGCAAGACGCTGGCTGAGATTGCAGAGCTGTGGGGCAAGACGCAGAAGGACACTGCGCGTGAGTTGCAACCGGCGGGCGCCATCTACCACAGCATTTCAGAGGAAGACATGCGTCGCATTCTGCAGCATCCGGCCACGATGATTGGTTCCGACGGTCTGCCGAATGATCCGATGCCGCATCCTAGATTGTGGGGAACATTTCCGCGCGTGCTGGGCCGCTATAGTCGCGAGCATGGCCTGTTTCCGATGCATGTGGCCGTGCATAAAATGACTGGCTTGCCTGCGTCACGATTTGGTCTGGCAGACCGCGGCCTGATTCGCGAAGGCAATCGTGCGGACCTTGTACTGTTCAATCCGCAATCCGTGCGCGATGTTGCCACTTTTGAAAACCCAAAACAGCCGGCAGCAGGCATTGCTGCTGTCTGGGTGAATGGCGTGCTTTCCTACAAAGACGGCGCAGCCACTGGCGAACGCGGCGGTTGCTTTGTTGCACGCCAGAGCATCCACTAAATCCAACCGAGCTTGAATAATCTGGAGAACAATATGAGCGGAAACATTGAAGCGGGATTGAAGCGGCATGGCGTAGAAGGCGGCAAGGGAACCGGCGGGCAGCATCTGCCGTTCGCTCGCGCGGTGCAGGCCGATGGCTGGCTGTATGTCTCCGGCCAGGTGGCGATGGTGAATGGCGAAGTCATCGCCGGCGGAATTATTCCGCAGTCGCATCAGGCCATCAAGAATGTCATCGCCATTCTGCATGAGGCCGGCTACGGCACGGAAGATATTGTCCGCTGCGGTGTGTGGCTGGATGATGCGCGCGATTTTCAATCCTTCAACGGCGTCTTCCGCGAATACTTCGGCGCAAATCCGCCGGCGCGTGCCTGTGTTGTTTCCAGCATGGTGGTGGATTGCAAAGTGGAAATTGATTGCGTTGCTTACAAAGCCCCCAAACGTTAGAGCACTGCTGCAAGAGTATGTGGAGAAAAAATGCGCCCCGACGAACTGGCAACTCACACGATGACGCGTCGCAACATGCTGCGAACAACGGCAGTTGCGACAACCGGGTTTGTGCTTTCACCGTGGCTGCATGCAGCGCAGTCAAATTCCTCCGCAGTGTATGCGTCAAAGCGTCCGCATCCGCAGGACCGCAATTTCACGAGCCAGGTCGTGGAAGATTTTCTGCAGCATACTACGCGCCGCATCGGTGACCCAATGCTGGCGTGGATGTTCAACAACTGCTACCCGAACACATTGGACACAACGGTGCATTTGGGTTCCTTCGACGGCAAGCCGGATACGACCGTCATTACCGGCGACATCACCGCGATGTGGCTGCGCGATTCCTCGGCACAGGTGTGGCCGTATCTTCCGTTGGCAGGCCGTGACAAAGCATTGCGCCAGTTGCTCGAAGGCGTGATTCGTCGGCAGGTGCGTTGCATTTTGATTGATCCTTACGCCAATGCATTCATGACCGACCTGAACGCGCCGACCAATCTGACGTGGAGCCTGCAAGATAAAACGGAAATGAAGCCAGGCGTTGGCGAGCGCAAGTGGGAGTTGGATTCGCTGTGCTATCCGATGCGCCTCTCGCATGGATATTGGTTACACACAGCCGACGCGACTCCGTTCGACGCTCAATGGGTGAAGGCGATGAAGTTGGCCGTTGCCACCATGCGGGTACAACAGCGCAAGCATGGCGAGGGCCCATATTCCTTCCAGCGAAAATCTGACGTCTCCACTGAGACGTTGCCGGCATCTGGATTTGGAAATCCTGTAAAGCCAGTGGGGTTGATTGCATCAGGATTTCGTCCATCGGATGACGCCTGCATCTTTCCATTTCTTGTGCCGTCGAATTTATTTGCTGTTGCGATGTTGCGCCAGATGGCGGAAGTGGCGCACGCGGCAGCGAAGGATGACGCGCTTGCCAATGATGCCACCGCGCTCGCAGCCGAAGTTGAATCAGCGTTGCGGCAG
>CAIZGA010000142.1 GCA_903932385.1 uncultured Acidobacteriota bacterium | reverse complement strand
GTTGGTGAACTGCAGGTCCACTCCCAGGTCTTTGCCCTTCAGCAACGCGATGACTTCCTGCAGGGTGTCGCGGTCTTTGCTGGAGATGCGGACAGTATCTCCCTGAATGCTGGCCTGCGCCTTTTTCTTCGAGTCCTTGATGAGAGCGACAATCTGCTTGGCCTTATCGCCGGGGATGCCCTGCTGCAGTTTGATTTTCTGGCGTGCGCTGCCGCCGGTGGCTGATTCGACCTTCTCATAGACAACGTTCTTCAGCGGCACGTTACGCTTCACCAGCTTCTGCTGCAGGATTTCCACCACAGCCTTCAGCTTGTACTCATCGGCAGAGGAGAGTTGGATGACGTCGCTGCCTTCGAGGTTGATTTCCGACTTGGAATCCTTCAGGTCGAAGCGGGCGCGAACTTCCTTGGTGGCCTGCTCGATGGCGTTGCGCACTTCCTGTATGTCTACCTTGCTGACGATGTCAAAGGAGTTGTCCGATGCCATGATGTGCCTCCGTGGTGGTGAGTGGGCGGTACGTTGTACTGAATGATTATGCCAGCGGCTGGCCGTTGAGGAAAAGCCGCGAGAAGTTTGCCGTGGTGGTCTCGCCGATGGCCTCAGGCGTAGTGGCGTGGATCTGCGCCAGTTGGCCGGCGACCTCGGTGACGAATGCCGGTTCATTGCGCTGGCCACGATGCGGAACCGGCGCGAGAAAGGGAGCATCCGTTTCAACCAGTGTTTGCGCCAGCGGCACGTAGGCGGCGGCATCGCGAATGGGTTGTGCTTTGGGATACGTAATGTTGCCGGCGAAGGAGATGAGGAATCCGGCGTCGAGCGAGCGGCGGGCGACTTCATTCGATCCGCTGAAGCAGTGCATCACACCGCCGAGACCGGTGGGGCGCCAGTGCTGCTCGATGAGCGTGAGCAGGTCGGCCCATGCATCGGCACCGGCGAACTTTTCGCGGGCGGCGGGAGCGGCTGCATCCGAAGTGCGGCAGTGGATGAGGATGGGCAGTCGCGCGGCGGCGGCAATGGACATCTGTTCGATAAAGACGCGCTGCTGCACATCAATCGGCGGATTTTCTGCGTGGTAATAGTCGAGGCCGATCTCCCCGACGGCGATGCAGCGGGGATCGCGGGTGAGTTCGGCGAGCGTGGCCAGAGCGGCGTCAGTGGAGTGTGCGGACTCCGACGGATGAATGCCGGCGCTGGCGTAGATGGCGGGGAAGCCCGGGCGCGTGGAATATTCCGCAGCGAGTGCGAGCGCCTGATGCATGTGCTCGGGGCCGTCGCCGATGCCGATGGCGAGAATGCCGCGCAGGCCGGCATCTGCGGCGCGTTGCAGCATGGCATCGCGGTCGGCGTCGTAGTGCGAAAAATCAATATGTGCGTGGCTGTCGACGAGTTGCATATTTATTTCAGGCGCGTGCCCAGCGGAACATCCTCAAGAAATGTGGCGAGTGCAGGCTTGGTTTCCGTGTCTGCGGCGACAATCATGCCGTGCGATTCCAGGCCGCGCATCTTGCGGGGCGCGAGGTTGGCGACGATGACGACGCGGCGGCCGATGAGTTCCTCGGGGGAGTAGAACTCGGCGATGCCGGAGAGAATCTGGCGGGTCTCGGTGCCGAGATCGACTTCGAGGCGCAGAAGTTTATCGGCCTTGGGGATGCGCTCTGCGACGAGCACCTTGGCGACGCGGAGTTCAACTTTGGCGAAGTCGTCGATGCTGATGAAGCTGGGCGTGGCTGGAGTTTCCGGCGCGGCTGGCACGGGAGCAGTCTCTGCGGCTGCGGGGACGACGGCGGGAGAATTTTTCTGTTCCATGTCGGTCATAATCTGGATGATTCCTTTGTCGGCGCGGGGAAAGATGGGTCCGAGGGTGCCAAGTTTAGTGCCGGGCTTGAGCCCGCCCCACTGTAGGTTTTTCAGTTCGCCATTTTTTGCGGCGTCTTCGATGCTGCCGAGGCCGAGCTGCGCCCAGACCTGCGCTGTGGCGTAGGGCATGACGGGGTAGAGCAGTGCTGTGATGATGCGGATGGCTTCAGCTGCTACATAGAGAACAGATTCAAGAGTACGTCGTGCATCTTCAGATTGTATTTTTGCAAGCTTCCACGGCTCATTGACCGACATGTGTCCATCAATCTGACGAATGAAGGAGGAAATTTCTCGAAGTGCTAAGCCGAAATCATATTTTGCATTTCGACGATCTACATCCTCTTCAAGGCTGAACACCTCTTCGCTATGTTCGCCAGTTGTACTTGGTTCACCGACATACCATTGATCTGTGAGTACGCTATCCAATCCATCAGCTACTGTGACAGAAGAAAAGTATGCGGAATAAATATTCTTAAAACCATCAGGAAAGTTTGTTTGCATCATTGTCAGCGTGCGGCTGACTAAATTTCCGTAGCCGTTGGCGAGGTCGGCGTTGTAGCGGGTGACGAGTGCGTCGAAGCTGAAGCTGCCGTCCTGGCCGAAGGGGATTTCGCGCAGCAGGAAGTAGCGGAGCACGTCGGCACCGAATAGGTCCTGCTCGGATTTGGGCAGGTCGGGCTTCAGTGCGCCGAAGGCATCGAGAATAGTTTCTGCGCGCACGATGTTGCCACGCGATTTTGACATCTTCGATTCTTCAAACAACAGCCAGCCATTGGCGACGACACGCTTGGGCAGCGGTAGACCGGCGGC
>CAIZGA010000141.1 GCA_903932385.1 uncultured Acidobacteriota bacterium | reverse complement strand
GGTCATGCCGGAAAGTTTTTTATACAGGCGGAAATAATTCTGGAAGGTGATGGTGGCGAGCGTCTGATCTTCCTTGCGGATGTTGACGCGCTCCTTCGCTTCCACGGCCTGGTGTAGGCCATCGCTCCAACGACGACCGGGCATCAAGCGGCCGGTGAACTCATCCACAATGATGACTTCGCCGTCTTTAACGACATATTCCACATCGCGGCGATAGAGCGAGTGAGCCTTGATGGCCGTTTCCACATGGTGCTTCAGGTCCCAGTTTTCCGGGTCGGCAATATTGCCGATGCCGAGCAGCTTCTCTACTTTTTCCCAACCTTCATCGGTCACAGTGATGGTGCGGTGCTTTTCGTCCACCACATAGTCGCCGGTGTAAATCTTTTCTTCAATCGATTCAACCAATTCGCCAAGAACTAATTTCGGAATGATGACATCGACGCGCGCATACTTATCGGTGGTCTGGTCGGTGGGGCCGCTGATGATGAGAGGTGTTCGCGCTTCGTCAATCAGGATGGAGTCGACTTCATCCACGATGCCGTAGAAGTGGCCGCGCTGTACGCAGTCGGCCAGTTCAAACTTCATATTGTCGCGAAGGTAGTCGAAGCCAAATTCATTATTAGTGCCGTAGGTGATGTCAGCGGCATAGGCTTCACGGCGCTGAGGGTCGCTGAGGTCATGCACGATGACGCCGACCGAGAGCCCGAGGAAGCCGTAAATCTTGCCCATCCATTCGGCATCGCGCTTGGCGAGATAATCATTCACCGTGACGACATGAACGCCATGCCCGGCCAGCGCATTCAGATAACAAGGCAGCGTGGCCACCAGCGTTTTGCCTTCGCCGGTTTTCATTTCAGAAATTTTTCCCTGATGCAGCACCATGCCACCAATCAACTGAACGTCGAAATGACGCATCTTCACCACGCGGCGGCTGGCTTCGCGCACCACAGCAAAGGCCTCGGGCAGAATGCTATCGAGCGCAACCTTCTCTGCCGCAATAATTTCTTCTGCGTCGGTAATGCCCTCGAGGGACTGGCGAATGCGGGCGCGGAACTCGTCGGTCTTGGCGCGCAGATCAGCATCCGAGAGCTGCTGCATGGCAGGCTCAAGCGCGTTGACCTGATCCAGGACGGGAAGCAGGCGCTTGACCTCGCGTTCGTTGCTGGTGCCGAAAACTTTTGCTAGGACAGTATTAATCAAACAGGCTTCCTCTGGGCACATCTACCCGTTTACAGTTTAGACGATTGTGCGGCTCTGCTGCATTTTCCAATGAATCCTTGTCTTGATTGAATTATTTTGCGCGAGGGTGGGTCTCGTCGTAGACGCGCTGCACCTGGCCCATGGTCAGTTGCGTATAGCGCTGCGTGGTGGAGAGCCGCTCGTGGCCGAGTAATTCCTGAATGGCGCGTAGATCAGCACCTTCTTCCAACATGTGCGTGCCGAATGCGTGGCGCAGCGTATGCGGATGCACATCCGCCGGCAGACCGCGGGAGAGTGCGATGCTTTTCACAATGCGACCAACGCTGCGAGTGGTCAACCGTGCCTGCGTCTTGGCAATTTCTCCACGCATATGTAGATTCACGAGCAGCGGCCCAGCTTCAGCGAGTTCTGCTTTGCCTGCGGCACGAAGTTTCCCGGCGCGTTGCGGCAGGTAGCAACGAATAGCCTCTGCTGCGGCATCGCCCAATGGCACAAACCTGTCTTTGCGACCCTTGCCACGCACCAGAACGAGTTGGTTCTCCCACTCGATATCTGCAAGATTTATACCAACGAGTTCGGCGTTACGAATGCCGCAGCCGTAGAGTAATTCAAAAATCACGCGCTCGCGTTCCGGCCACGCAGCCGTTGTATCGCTTCCGGTGTCGAGCGAATCGAGCAAGCGATTCACATCCTCCATCGCAGGCACACGCGGCAAATGCTTGGGCAGGCGCGGAGTGGCGACAAGCGATGCGGGATTCTGCATAACCTTGCCCTCTTTGGCCAGCCAACGGAACAACGACCGCACTGCAGCCAATGCACGAGCGGCGGATGCTTTGGAGAGTCCGCGATGATAGAGCTGCGAAAGATAGGCACGAATATGCAAATGCGTGACATCGGCAACTGCAGCTGAATCTCCCAGCGCGTCTTCCAGCCATGCAGCAAAGTCGCGCACTTCGCGAGAATAGGCGCGCAACGTGTGCGGAGATGCGCCGCGCTCATTGGCAATCATGGCAAGAAATGCTTCTGCCAAAATTGCAATCTCGCCTTTGGAATTTTCTTTTTGCCGCGGCCTCATGTTGCGCTCCGTTTGGCACGCGGATGATGTTCGCGGTACACCGCTTTGAGCCGCGTCAACGCGACATGCGTGTAGACCTGCGTAGTGGCAATGTCAGCATGACCCAACACGGTCTG
>CAIZGA010000140.1 GCA_903932385.1 uncultured Acidobacteriota bacterium | reverse complement strand
CGGCCAGCGCGGCGATGGCAGCCACGCCCAGACAGAACTCTCGTCCAAACTTCACGATGGATGTTTTCAATGACACGCATCTTCTCCAAATAGTTGCAGGAAACAGTATGCTCTAAAAAATTTGCAGTGCGCCAGAAGGCGATACACTGACGCTCAGCAACCTGAACTACGCAACGCAACCGACACGATGAAGCTGCGAAAAAACAGCACGCACCAGCTAACGCTCCTACCGCTAATCGCGGCCACGTACTTCATGGTCTCCGGCGGCCCGTACGGGTTGGAGGATGCGATTGGCCAGGCAGGCTATCTGCGCACATTGTTGCTGTTGGCCGTGCTGCCGCTGGCATGGAGCCTGCCGACGGCGCTGATGATCGGCGAACTTGCCTCTGCCATGCCCGACGAAGGCGGCTTCTACGTTTGGGTACGGCGCGGGCTGGGGCCCTTCTGGGGATTTCAAGAAGCGTGGCTTTCGCTCGCCGCCAGCATTTTTGACATGGCCCTCTATCCAAAACTTTTTGTGGATTATCTCGGTCAACTCGCGCCGGATTGGACCGTTGGCAGTCGAGGCGTGGCCTGGTCGCTCGCAGTGGTGTTGATTTGCGTCGCATGGAACCTGCGCGGCGCGCGTGCCGTGGGTCGCGGCTCCATCGCTATGGGTGCGTTGTTGTTGACTCCCTTCCTCCTCATTGTCGCTGCTGGAATCTGGCATGCCATAGCACATCCGCTGGGCGTGAGGAATTTTTCCGCTCCAACCGGCGGCAGCCTCAGCCTTGCGCTGTTGATTGTGATGTGGAACCTGATGGGCTGGGACAACGCCTCCACCATTGCGCAGGAGGTGCGCGAGCCGCAGAAGAATTACATCCGCGCCATGCTGGGTGCCGTTCTGCTGGTCAGCGCGAGCTACATCCTGCCGGTATGCGCCGTCGCTCTCTCCGGCATGTCGGCGGAAAAATTTGTGACCGGTGCGTGGGTGGCCGCGGCCGATGAGATGACCGGCTGGCATTGGCTGGCGTGGCTGCTGCTGGCCGGAGGAGCCATCACCGGCATCGCCATGTTCAACGCCCTCACACTCTCCTACGCGCATATACCAGCGGCCATGGCGAAGGACGGTATGCTGCCACGCGTGCTCGCTAAAAAAACACCAAACGATGTCCCGTGGGTAAGCCTGCTCTGCTGCGCTCTGGCTTGGTCTGCGTGTTTGGGATTCAGTTTCGATCGGCTGATTGAACTTGACGTCACCATCTACGGCATCAGTCTGGTGCTGGAGTTTGCCGCGCTGGTTGCGCTGCGCCTGCGCGAACCCGCCATGCCGCGGCCCTTTCGCATCCCCTGCGGCACGGCAGCCGTTGCGCTGATAAGCGCCGTACCCACTGCGCTCATCTTCTATGCGATTGTTGCCGCGCGTCATGACAGGATTGGCAACCTGCCAGCGCTTTGGGTCGGCGGCGGCATCCTGCTGGCCGGGCCGATTCTCTGGCTGGCAATGAAGTCCGTTCGTGCCGGACAAACATCAGCAAGTTAAAAATTTAGGCCGACAGGGAAATATTTTCCATGCCGGCCAGCCCACTTGATTTTTAAGCGATGGCTACTTCTGCGCCTTCAACTGCTTGAAGCGTTCCGCGCACTCCACCACTTTGGCGCGCGCATAGGCGGCATCCCGCCAGCCTTTAATTTCCACGCGCTTGCCTTCCAAATCTTTGTAGATGGAAAAGAAGTGCGTGATTTCCTTCAGCATGTGCGGATAGATTTCAGAGAAGTTCCACACATCGCTGTAGCGCGGGTTCTTTTTGCCGACAGCAAGCACTTTCTCGTCCGGCACGCCCTGGTCCATCATTTCCAGCATGCCGATGGGACGAACGTCCATCACGCAACCGCTGAAGCTGGGCGCATCCACCAGCACCAGCACATCCAACGGATCGCCGTCTTCCGAGTGTGTGCAAGGGATGAAACCGTAATCACCCGGGTAGTGCACCGGCGAATGCAGGTTGCGGTCCAGCCGGAAAACGTGCAACTCCTTGTCATATTCATACTTGTTGATTCCATCGCAGGGAATCTCAATGACGGCAGTGACAACCTCTGGGCTGCTGGCTCCAATGGGCAATTCAAGATAATTCGTCATACATTCACTTTCCGGCGCCGCCTTGCGACTGCCGCGGGGATGTGGCTAAGGCACCACTATAGCTACAACAGTTATAATCGGTCACAATGAAGGCGCATGTCTACGTCACATTAAAAACCAGTGTCCTCGATGCTCAGGGGCAGACCGTTCAGGGCGCTCTGCGCAAGTTGCAGTACAACGGCGTTGAAGCCGTGCGGCAGGGCAAATACTTCCAACTGACGCTGAGCGACAAGCTCTCCCGCGAGGCCGCGCAGGCTGAAGTGGAGCGGATTGCCCGCCAGGAACGGGAGCCCGT
>CAIZGA010000139.1 GCA_903932385.1 uncultured Acidobacteriota bacterium | reverse complement strand
TCTCCAGCATTGCGCCAAGCGGGGGAATCGTGATGGTAAGTGTCGATGTAACAGATGAGCCGTTCAGCACAATCGGATTCTGGCTGAAGCTTGCCATCGCTCCCGTCGGCAGGCCGCTGACAGAAAGTGTGATCATTCCTGTATAGCCGTTGCTCGGCGGATTGATCGTGATGTTGTACGTCCCGCTCCTACCCGGCAGAATTGTGAGCGACACGCCCGAGCCTCCCGTGCTGGCAAAGGTGACTGTAAAGTCCGTCACCGTCTCCGTCAGCGTATTCGAGTTGGTTGTCAGAAACAGAGGCGAGCCGTCGTACACTGCGCTAATCGAGTGCGAACCCACACTCAAGCTGCTTGTAACAAGCGTAGCTACCCCAGCACTCAGCGTTCCCGTGGCAAGCGGGTTTGCCCCATCGTAGAAAGTCACGCTGCCCGTTGGCGTACCACCGGAACTTGTAACCGTAGCCGTGAAGGTGACAGCGTTTCCTGCTGCCGGAGTAGCCGTTGAAGCCGTAAGCACCGCTGTCGTGGGCGAAGTAAGAATCTTCCCAATCGGCGAGTCTGTTGCGTGAATGATCTCCGCATCGAGGATTAGCTTTGCGGGTTTTATCACCGGTGAATCCGTGGTGTGGATTGTCTCGGCGTCAAGGATCAGTTTGGACGGATTCACTGCCGGTGTGTCTGCTGTGTGAATTGTCTCGGCATCAAGAATCAGTTTGGACGGATTCACTGCCGGTGTGTCTGTTGTGTGAATGGTCTCGGCGTCAAGGATCAGTTTGGACGGATTCACTACCGGTGTGTCTTTTGTGTTGATGGTCTCCGCGTCCAGAATCACCACGTATTTGTCGAAGGCCGGCGTGTCCGTCGTTTGGATGGTTTCATTGTCGTTGATGACAATCGGGGCCAATGCCGCACCCGCCGTGCCGCTGAGTGGCACAACCTGCGGGGAGTCGGTTGCGTTATCCGTTACGGAGATACTTGCCGAGTAGTTCGCTAAGGCAGCCTGCGGGGTGAAGTTCACTGAGATGGTGCAGGATGCGCTGGCTGCAAGGGTAGTTCCACAATTGTTGGTTCCGTTGAATGCAAAGTACAACGGGTTTGAGCCAGCAAGCGTGATGTTCAGGCCTGTAAGGGGGGCATTGCCCACGTTTGTCAGCACAGTGCTCATTGACGACGCAGCCACGCCATCTGCTGTGGTTGGAAATGTGAGCGAGGAGGGGTTGAACGAGACCGCAGGCTCCGTAACTCCCGCGCCGCTCAAATAAAAGAGAAAGTTGCCATAGCCCGGTATGGCTAGCTGATACTCAGCAGAATAGTTTGTGAGGGCCGTGGGGGTGAAATTGAAATTGAAAGTGCAACTTTGGCCACCATTCAAGGTGGCTGGACAGTTATTGGAAACCATCGAGAAAGCCGACGAGCCTGCGGGGTAATTGCCGACGAAGGTGCCAGATGACAGGTTCGTTGAGAAAGGGCACACACCGTTATTGACAAGATTAATAGCTTGGGCAGGAGCGGCCACATTGGGCGGGCTGCTAAAGACCAGATTACCCGTAATAAAGCCCGCAATAGGGCTTAGAGTGCAAGTACCGATGCCGGTTCCAGATAGCAGGATGGTGTTGGGCGAGCTGTTGGAATTGCTGTTGATGGTAATTGTGCCCGTATAAGCCTGGTCTGCCGTTGGAGAAAAACTGGCCACAACGTTGCAGGACTGGCCGGGCGACAGAGATCCGGAAAAATCGCAGGTTCCCCCTGTAATGGCAAAGGGACCTGTCACAGAAGGCGTACCGGAGAAGTTCAACGTCTGCGCGCCGGGGTTTGCAATGGTGATATACGGCGGCATGGACGGCGTGGTTGCGTTCAGCGACGAAGTCGTTACCGTCGAATAAATCTGCTGTCTGCCAAATTCATACTGGCCGGTCGTTCCCGCGGAAGTTACAGCGTTGCTGCTGCTGTCGGTAACGATCAGGTTCCCGTACGGGTCCATCGCAATCCCGTAAGCGCCGTTTACGGCCCCTGTATATTCACCATTCAGGAAAAGCGGTTCCGTGTCCGGCTCATAGAGAGAGTTTGTATATAAGATGCCTTGAGTCGAGCCCATTGCGCTGGTGATGGTGCCTGTGGAATCCACCACGCGAATTTCATCATTGAAGAAGTCCGAGATGTATACGCGTCCTGCTGGATCAACGAATACACTCCCAGGCGTGTGCAGAGTCGCAGACGTCGCCGGGCATCCGTCCCCGATCGAATTCGTTGCTCCGGTGCAAGTCCCGCTGCCGCCGCCTGCAAAGGTCGTCACGTAGCCATTGGCATCAACTTTGAGCACCTGGTTGCGGGTTGAATCGGCAATGTAGCTGTTTCCGTTCCCATCAAATGCTATGCCCTCGGGAAAGCAGAGGTGGGCTTGCGTCGCAAGGAATGGACCTGTTCCGCTAACCGAGTACGGGGCAGCATTGCAAGTGCCGTAAGTGTTCATGTCGGAAACTGCGCCGGCAAATACGCTGATGATGCCCGTGCTGGCGGTTACCACGCGAATCAGATCGTTATAGCTGTCGCTGATGTAAACGTTGCCGTTGGCATCTACATTCACCGCCCAGGGATTGTTCAGTACCGCGCTTGTGGCCGAGCACCCGTCCCCGATTGAATCGGTGGCGCCACCGCAGGTACCCGATCCGCCTCCGGCAAAGATCGAAATGCCTCCGTCGTTGACCTTCCAAACCACATTGTTTGACCGGTCGGTGAAATAGACATTGCTCCCAAAGGAGGCCATTCCTGCAACCAGGCCAAGCTTCGACGATGTGGGCGAATTATAGGCGCCAATCGAAAAACCGAAAGATCCCGGCATACCCGCGTAGGTATACAACAGACCGCCGCTTGCCTTGTTAATCACGCGGACAATGTAGTTATTTGCGTCTGCGATGTACAGGTTGCCGTAGATGTCATACGCCACGCCTACCGGGTAATCAAAGACGCTGGTATTGGAGTTGGCCAGTAGCCCGTCGCCGCCATATCCCTCGCCGTTCAGCGCCCCGGTTGCGGGATCAAAACCCGCGACTGGGTTGAGCGTGGCGGGAGTAAAGAATATTTCCGGATTGGGTTGGGGACCGGGCGAGCTGGGTGATATCTGCGCGACTGCCATCCAAGCCGGAGACAGAAATGCAACCGCAAGCAAAGCAGATGCAACAGCAGACCGCTTCTGCCGCAGCATCTGCCTCGCGCAGGCAACAACCCTCGAATTGGCGAGACTTTTCGCCATCGCTCCGTTCCTTGTCTCTCTGAGGCCCTGATGCGGGTGGAAAGAGTTAGGAGAAGCTGATGGTGACTACCACCTGAACAAGTTGCCCATTGCTGACTGCGATGGAGCTTACCGATGTGCCAGTCAGGGCGCTTACACCGATACCGCCTGCAGCGGCATTGCACGCAGCGGGAGATGTGTTCGCGAGAACGCTCGACTGAATAAAGGCAGTCGGGCAACTGCCCGCATAAGTGCTAACTGAGTCGATTGTCCCAGCGCGATTGGCTGTGAAGTAACCGGACAAGACCATCGAGTTCGATGCGAGTACGCTGTAGTTCAAGTTATAGGTGTAGGAAAGAGTGGAGGCACAGTAGTAATTGGGGCAGGAGTTGGTTCCCGGCGACGTAGTCAGGGAACGAACAATCACGCATCCCTGCAACGACCCAGGAGGCGTGCACGGCGCAGTCCCGGCCGATTGCAGAAAGATTTCATAGTCGCTTGGGACGGTGTATCCGGCCATCAGCGCGATCAGATACGCGGCACCGCCGCCCTGGATGGAGTTTTCAAAGTCCCGATGCTGGGCCACGGTTCCGTCGGGATTTTTTACGGTAATTTCCCAGTGGCCGTGCATCTTGATGCCCTCAACGCCCGGCTTGGTTGCGGGGAGCGCTCCGGATTGCTCGACCGGCGTGGCAGCTGCGTGGGCCGCGGGTTGAGCTGGCGCGGCAGCAACCGATGCCGGTGCTTTAGGCGGGGTGCTGGGCGCGGCTGACGTCATAACACCAGCCTGCTGTTGCGCGGACGCGCCGCTGATGAAGAACACCAGCACGGCAAGGATGAGGTTGGTAGCCCAAGGTGTCAGGCTCAGGCTTTGGCTTTGTTGCTTGATTTGCTTCATGGGTGCGCTCCTTCAGGGCGTTCTGGAACACTGTGGTGAAAAATCGGAATCACTCAACTCAACAAATACTACCCACTGAAATCAACAAAACTTTTGACAATCCCGTCATGGCACAACTCTCCTGACGAATCTGTACTCGACGCAGACTCCAAATACAAACTGATTGAGCTCTTTGCGGAAGCAACAAATATAAGAGCGGGGCCCGTGCCGTAAAAATAACGTTCCTGAGATACGGATAAGGAATTCTGAACAAACTAGCACACGGCAGTTAGTCACATCAAGTCAATAATTTTTAATATTTCTTTGCCGCCTCGACTTGTTACAGCAGTGCCGGATTGTTGCGGCCCGGACCTGGATGCGTCATTAATGACTACTCAGTTCAAACCGCTCGGTATTCACCCATTCCTGCAGGGAATTCTGCTTTGGGTGTGTATCGCGACGGCATCGCTGTTTGCCATTCGTGTTGGATGGACCCATTGATAAACCGAATGCGTTATGAAACCGATTGAGCTACCGTGTTGGTCTTAAGCTCAATCGTTATTTCGGGCTGCGACATCAGCGTGTTGTGAATGATGCACTGATGGACAGAGCGCATCAGGCCGGTCTTCTGATCTTCGGACAAAGTTACCGGGGAGTTGACATCAATCCGGAAATTTCCCAGGCGCGCCGGCTGCGTCATCTTTTCGGCAGTGACGGATACCTGCACGCCGTTATCCGCAAGCTTGCGCGTCTTGAGATATTGCACCGCATAAAATGCCGCGCATGAAGCCAGCGAAGCGAGCAGAAGTTCAGGTGGGGTCATTCCGGCGTCATCGCCGCCATTCTCTGCGGGCTGGTCGCAAAGAATTGTGTGCGACCGCGATTGAATCGAAAACTTTACATTATCAAGCTGTGTAACCTTCACTTCCATCATGTTCATCACTCCCACCTGATAAGAGCCATGCACTCTGGAATTCGTTACAGGGAATCAGCCTGATTGTGTGAGCATGCGCAAATATTCCTGCGTGAGCAACGCTTGCAGCCGCGAGGCTACGGATGCATCGCAGGAAATCTCTGCAGCGCGGCAACGGTCAATCGCATGGCGGAGATCTTGCAGAAAAACAACACACGCCGGACAGGCCTCGATATGCCGGCGCATCTGTTCGCAGCTGCGTGGCTCCACTCTGTTATCCAGATACTCCGAAAGATTGGCAAAGATCTCGCGACACGCATCCGGCCGAGGAGTGCTTGCTGCATCGCCTTGCTTTTTGGATTTCCTGGCGCCCTTTGCCTTGCCGTTCGATTGGGCAGTTGCATTCAGGCCCCGGGCCATTTCTTTGCGGAGAG
>CAIZGA010000138.1 GCA_903932385.1 uncultured Acidobacteriota bacterium | reverse complement strand
TCACAGCAGCGCTGGCAGCGTGATCTGCTGCGGCAGGCGATGGATGCCGAGGGGTTCGTCGTCATTGAGTCTGAGTGGTGGCACTTCGATTACAAGGACTGGGCGCAGTACCCAATCCTTAACCTTACTTTTGAGCAACTCGAAGCGAAGAAGCCATAGCTACAGTTTGCAGGGAAGTGCCTGCCGTAGACGATTACTTTCACGCGCCAGTTCAAGTATGCGGATAACGTTGTAGCCGTCTTCCGCAGTGACGGCCTGTGGCGCGCGGCCCAACAGTGTGTCGGCAACGTTGGCGTAAAAATTTCTATAGTCGCCGCGCACCGTAGGCACCGGCTGCGTAATGAGATTGGCTGGCGTCGCAGGATTGGGCGCGGTTGTCAGCAGGCCCCAGAGTTTTTCCGGTTCATGCAGCCAGTCGTTTTCTGTACCCGGCAATTTCGGCGGACGTTTGCCGCCGAGAATGGCCGGCTCCTGCGGGTCCACACCCAGCTTGCGATAGCTGCCGCTAGTGCCATGCAGTAAAAAGCGCGGCGCTGCATCGCAGGCCAGCATGGTGGCGCGGAGATAGACGCGCAGTCTGGGATAAAAAAGTGTGATGTCGAAAGCATCATCAATATTGGTGGTGTCGCGGTCTTCGCGAGAGTCGCCGAGGATGGCATCGGGCAGGCCGAAAAGTGCCAGCGCCTGATCGAGCAGATGCGGGCCCAGATCAAACAACATTCCATTGCCCAGGTCGCCGGATTCCTTCCAGGTATTTTCACGCTGCAGCGGGCGGTAGCGATCGAAATGCGACTCAAACGTGACGACGCGGCCCAGGCTGCCGTTGGAGATGAGCTGCTTCACGGTGAGGTAGTCGCCATCCCAACGGCGGTTGTGGAAGGGAAACAGCTTCACGCCTTTTGCATCGGCGAGTGAAATTAATTCACGCGCTTCGGCGGAGGTTGCTGTCAACGGCTTATCGACAACAACGTGTTTGCCCGCCTGCAGCGCCTGCTTGGCCAATGCGTAGTGCGTTGGGTTCGGCGTGGCGACAACGACGAGCGGGATTGCTGAATCGGCTAGTAGATCTTCAACGCTGCGTAGAATTGGCACGCCCGGATAGGCTGCGGAAGCTTCGTTGCCACGCCGCTGCACAATCGCGGCCAGCCGCAGCGAGGGGACGGCATCGATGAACGGTGCGTGAAAGACGCGGCCTGCGAGTCCGTACCCGATGACTCCGGCAGAGATTGGCTCAGTAAGTTTTGTTGTCATGGCGGTATCCGATGTGGCTGTGAGCCATACTAGCAGCTTCGCGCATCCCGATAAAAATTGCAGCTATGAGCGTTGCTGCACGATATGGTTAACTCATGCGAAAATTTTGCCGTTACTTTGCCTGTGTGGCCGTGCTGCTTGTGTTGCTGGTGCAGTTTGGCTGCCGGTGGCCGGGTTATGGTGCGGCAAAGGCCGGCTTTGGCAATACTGCATTGATGTCTGCTGCCGGAAACGGCAATGCAGTGGAAGTTCAGCGTCTGTTGCAAGCGGGAGCGAAAGTGAATGCGACAAATGCCGAAGGCATGACAGCGTTGCACTACGCTGCGCAATCGCAAAATTATTTGACGGTGGATGAACTGCTGCGCGCCGGGGCAAACGCCAATGCGAAGGCTGCAGATGGAACCACCCCTCTGCTGCTCTCGCTGGATGGTCCGAAGGCCATGCCGGAGATTTCCATGCGGTTGATTGCCGCCGGCGCCAATGTGAATCTTCGTGACAGTGCCGGAAATACAACGCTGATTCTGGCCGCAGGCGACAGTTCCTATGAAGTGATGCAGGAGTTGTTGAAGCGCGGCTGCGATGTGAACGCCAGCAATGCGCTGGGAGAAACGCCGTTGCATCTGGCAGCGGCTAATGGCTTCTATCATCGTGCGGAATTGTTGCTGAGCTACGGCGCTAATCCAAACTTGCGCGACAAGGCCGGAAGAACTCCGCTGGACATGGCTGCACCGACGAAAAATGACGGCAGTCGCACGGACGATGACTACTCAAACCTGCAGGATGAACTGGATCGCGTACGGGCGTTGCTATCAACAAAAACTACAGCGAAGTAAATCTATTACTTCGCCGGGGCCTTTGGTGCAGTGCGATCCAGCGCAAGGTTCAACTCCAATACATTCACACGCGGTTCGCCGAGCACGCCAAGTTGGCGCGGCGTAGTGTTGGCTGCAATCAGGGCCTGCACTGCGGCCAGAGTGATGCCGCGTTCACGCGCGACACGGGGAGCTTCAAAGGCTGCAGCGGCTGGAGAAATATCCGGATCCAGACCAGAGGCAGAAGTTGTTACCAGATCTGCGGGGACGGGCACGCCTGGGTTTTCTGCCTGCAGGGCTGCGGTGTCATGTTGTACGCGAGTAATCAGCGCAGCATTGGTGGCTGCATAGTTGCTGCCGCCGGAGTTGGTTGCGTCGTAGCCATTGCCGGCTGCCGACGGACGTCCGTGGAAATACCCCGGCGTGGTGAAGCTCTGCCCGATGATGCGCGAACCAATCACGGTGCCGTTGTTGACGATAAGCTGGCCGTTGGCTTTGTCGCGCCACAACAGATGTGCAAGGCCGGTGACAGCGAGCGGGTAGCCGAGACCAATCAACACGGTGGTGACGATGGTGTAGAGGAGCGCGATTTGCAT
>CAIZGA010000137.1 GCA_903932385.1 uncultured Acidobacteriota bacterium | reverse complement strand
GGCACTCTACCGCTGAGTTATGCGCCCAATTTGGCTATATTTAACCGGTTTGGCGGTCAAATTTACGACTGGGGGTTGCGTAAAAGCCACACTCCCCATTTCCCGCACATCCCACAGGATGCTTTTGTAGCGGGTTTCCATTTTCAAGAATACCACTCGCCGCCGGGACTGCCAACTCGCCCTGCAGGTATCCAACCCGGTAGCCCGGCCATCCTTTTACACTCCAACATCGCCCTTAAAGCGTTGGCAGATTTACAATTAGCCAAAGCATGCCGCCGCCGTCAAAATCCAAGCCGAAGGCACCCGGCCAATCCACGCCAGTGCCCCCGCCTGATGAGGCTGGTAAGTCCCTGCCTGCAAAAGCAGCGAAGGTACCCGCTGGCGGCAAAAAATCCGCTGCTAAGGCGGATGCAAAGCCCTCCAAAAAGCCTAAAAAAGTCAAACGGCCGGCCCCTGATGCAGACCAACAAAATGACCCCGAAAACGGCCTGGAAACCGACCCCAAAAACTTCACGGAAAGTGCTGATTCAGCGCAACCTCTGGCAGAAATCGGTGTTGATGAAGATATGGCAACCGCAGCACTCAATCCCGGTATGGGGCCTGGCATCCCTACAGGCATCGAAGCTGGCTACGATTTTGACGCTGCCGCGATTGGCTCGGGCGTACTTCCCGGCATAGCAACGGAAGTGACTACGCTGCCGCCGGAAGCCGCCAGCTGGGCGAATACTGACTGGGCAAAGCTGACCGATGCGGAAATCATGCTGCGCGTCAGTGCCGGTGAGGAAGCGGGATTTGACCTGCTGCTCGCCAAGTATCGTCGGCCCATTGTGCATTACATGTTCCGCATGGTGCACAACCAGGCCATTGCAGAGGAACTGGCGCAGGAGGTTTTCCTGCGGGTTTACCGTTCGCGGCAGACCTACCGCGCAGAAGCGCGCTTCAGCACGTGGCTCTATCGTATTGCCACCAACCTGGGCGTGAACTATGCGCGCGACCACAAACAGGAACGGGCCGCGAACAATGTGTATCTGGACGAGCAGGATGAAGAGACCGGCACAACTCCCGATGTCTCTGACGGCTCGCTCAGTGCCGAACAGCAGTTGCTGCGGCAGGAACGCATGGATGCCATCCGATCGCATGTGATGGCGCTGCCGGAGCGGCAACGCAATGCCGTGCTGATGCACAAGTATCAGGACATGGACTACAAGCAGATTGGCGAGGTGCTGCAGTTGAGCGAGTCGGCAACAAAATCGCTTCTCTTCCGCGCCTATCAGACCCTGCGAGATCGTCTAAAGGATTATCTGTAACCTGCCGGCAGCTTTGGCAGAAAGTTGAGGATTCAAACATGAAGGACTGCAAACTGTACCACGAAATTCTCCCGGACTTGGTTTTCGATCCGCAAAGTGTGTCGGACGAGGCGAAGACGCACGTCGCTGCTTGTCAGGAGTGTCGTGCCAATCTCGAATCTCTGCGCGCCACTTTGTCGCTAATGGATACATGGGAAGCCCCGGCGATTACACCTTACTTTGATGTGCGCATGGCGGCACGACTCCGCGAAGAACGTGCCGCTGCGCCAGCCAGCTGGTTTGAATTGCTTCGTGCGCGGCTGCAGTTTCTGCCAACGATGCAGATGCGTCCGTTGCTTGCCGGTGCCCTGGCAACACTGATCATGGTTGGCGGCGGCGCTTTTGCCGGACTGACTCCACCACCGGTTGCGCCTTCGGCAGCGGTAACCGATTTACGCATGATGGACCGTAATGCCAAGGTTCTGGACCAGATGGATCAGTTGCTGCAATCGGATAACGATTCTGGTGCCACAACGGACTCCACATTGAATCCATAAGGCTTTTACGTGTTACTGGTTGTACAGGACATTGCGATTTTGTACTCTTGCTGTACCGGTAAAAATTTGATTTCGCAGATTGTTTGCAGCACGCAGGTTTTCTGTAGTTTGACTGAATTGCAGATTAGGCCGCTGGTGTTTGCACCAACGAGCTGACAATTGCGGAGGCATTGCATCAGGAACAGCAGGGCTTCCATAGGCTCCTGCTGATGAAAGAGAATTCCATGGAGAACGGCAGAACGTCCATACCGTTTGAACAGCAGGCACACCGCATGCTCCGGCGCACAGCCACAGCATTGTGTGTTGCAGGAATTCTATGCCTTGCCGCAGCTCCTGTTCCTGCCCAGCCCCTGCCACGCCGCTACGCCTTTGCGCCGCCGCGTTTTCAGCCGCCGAAACCACCTAAACCGCCGCGGAACAACCCCAGCAACAAGCCGCCGAATGCTGCACCGCGCGGCAATAGCCAGAATCCGCCGCCGGCCAATGGTGCACCTGCACCCAATGCTGCGCAGAACAATGGCAATCAGGCGCGCCCCGCTCCGCCGCCAAAGCAGGAGCATCTACAGGAGTGGATTAACGCGCACCAGAACCTTACAGTAGACCAGCGAGTACAGGCACTGCAGCAGGAGCCCGGCTTCAACCAGTTGCCGCAGGCCACGCAGCAGCGCATGGTTCAACGCCTGCGCGAACTCAGTGCTATGTCGCCCGAGCAGCAGCAAACCCGCACCTCCAGCATTGAGGCGATGGAGCGGCTGAGTCCGCAACAGCGTCAGCAGATGCGCGGTGCCCTGCTTGCCATCAGCAATATGCCGGAAGACCGGCAGCGTCTGGTGCGCAAAGCCTTCCGCGATTTGCGTGAAGTGCCGGTGGAACAGCGTCAGGCCATCCTTAACTCAGAAAACTTCCGCACGCAGTTCAGCCCGTATGAGCGCTCCGTGCTCGGCAACCTGCTGGCCGTGGAACCATACTTGCCGCCGGCCCGTCCAAGTGACGACTTGCAATACGGTGGCAAATAGCCTCGTCGTCTTCTGAATTTTTCAGTGATGTTCTCAAACAAAATCACAAGCTACTTGCGGGGATTCGTTTTTTCCTCTGGTGCCACTGGCGTAGTCACCATGCCGCGAATATCTTTCATCTTCGCAATCTCTTCATCGTAGCGACCCATCCAGCTGTTCCAGCGAATCGTGGCCATGTCCTCCAGCATCTTCATGCCGTCGCGCAGATAGCTCATCTTGCTGCGTTCATCGTGGCCCCAGGTCACCGGTACTTCTGCAATGCGGTAGCCCAGTCGCGTGGAGATGAACAATAACTCCGGATCAAATCCCCAACGCTCGATGCGCTGCAAACGAAAAATCACCTGCGCCACATTGCGGCGGAAGGCTTTGAAGCCGCATTGCGTATCGGCATAGGGCAGGCCCATCACCAGCCGCGTGACGGCATTGAAGCAGCGGCCCAAAAACTGGCGATACCAGGGCTGACGAACGCTTTGCCGCTGACGCTCCAGCCAACGCGAACCAATTGCCACGTCGGCACCCGCTTCAATCGCTGCGAAGAGTCGGCTGGCCTCTTCCATCGGCGCGGAAAGATCTGCATCGGTGAACATCACAATATCGCCGGTGGCCTGCAGCAGGCCGTTGCGGACGCTGTACCCTTTGCCACGGTTGCTGGCGTTCTTCAGCAGATGTAGCCGGCCGGCAGCCTGCGTCATGCACCGCTCCACAATCTGCGCAGTGTCATCGGTCGAGCCGTCATCCACCACCGTTACCACTGCGTCCCAGCCCTGTTGCTCAATGCAGGACAGCACCTGATTCAGGGTGCGCTCGATGCGTGCGCTTTCGTTATACGCCGGAATAATAATGCTGTACCGTGGATGACTCATTCGTTCCCGATGAAGGCTTTTAAAAATTCAATGCTACCCAGACATCATAACCTCAGACCGACCATCCATACCGGCGACAGTTGGTTCAAAGTGTAAGCAAGCCATCTATTTGCGGTATTCACATAAATGCAACATTGGCCGGATATGCTTCGGACAAAGGTACGTAATGGACTCTCCGTTTTTTATCTTCTTCCTCACCCTGACGCTGCTCACACTTTTCACGCGTCTGGGCATCTGGCTGCAGAAGCACTTCAGTACTCACGACGACCATGTCCACACGGACCTGAATATTGTCCGCACGCTGAACCTTACACTGCTCGGCCTGATTATCGGCTTCAGCTTTTCGATGGCCATCCCGCGTTATGACGAACGCCGTTCCGTGGAAGACGGCGAGGCCCGCTCCATTGCCAGTGCTTACAACCGCGCCGACTTGCTGACCGCACAGGATGCCGCTCAGATTCGTCCGCTGCTGCTGACATACCTCAACCAACGCATTAACTTTTATCTATTCGTCGATCCAGTTCAGCTCGCCAAACTTTCCACTGAAACCGACAAGACACAGCAGCAATTGTGGGATGCGGTTCGTGTACCTGGGACAGCACAGCCGAACTCCATCACGGCACTGGCAGTCTCAGGTGTTGACGATGTTATCGGCTCACGAGTGACGGCCGAAGCTGCATGGCGCAAACGCGTGCCCATGGGCGTGTGGGTCTTTCTGGTCACCATTGCCTGCTTCGCCAGTATGCTCACCGGAGTTGGCGCGCGCCGGCCAGACTCCAAGTTGCATTATCTGCTGCCGCTGCTGATTGCCATCGCCTTCTACCAG
>CAIZGA010000136.1 GCA_903932385.1 uncultured Acidobacteriota bacterium | reverse complement strand
CGTGCGTCATCGATTTCAAATTCCTGCGTGTCATTACCCATCGCTAGCAAGCCGCCGGCTGTTGTCATCACGCCGGCCCAGGCCATGCGCTGGCCCACCTGTTTATCGCGCCAGGCAAAATCTAGTTTGTTCAGATCGAATGCGTTGATGTAGACGTCGTTGTGCGTGTCACCCACTGGCCGCTTGGCACCGGTGGAGTAAAACGGCCTGCCTTCAGCAAAAGGTTCGGTCTTGGATTGAAAGAGGCTGCAGGCTTCCAGTGAACGGAAGTAAAACATTCCAGTCTGCGGATCGTAGCTGGGCGAGTACCAGTTCGTGCCGCCGGCATAGCTGGGGCAGACCGTTACACCTGTTGCATTCGGAATCAGGTTGTTGGAAATCGGCCGACCATTGGCGTCAATTCCCTTCGCCCAATTCATGATGCTGATGAACTGCTTGGAGTAGAGATATTTTCCGGTGGTGCGGTCGAGGATGTAGAGGAAGCCGTTGCGATTGGCCGTAATGACCAGCTTGCGCATCTGCCCCTTGAACTTTGCATCGACCAATACCGGCGTCTGGATGGAGTCGTAGTCGTACAAGTCATGCGGATTGAACTGGAAGTACCACTTCATTTTTCCTGTGTCGGGGTCGAGCGCGACCAACGAGCTGGTGTAGAGGTTGTCGCCGGGGCGAACGGTGCCGTCAAAATCCGGCGCGGCATTGCCAGTGCCCCAGTAGATGGTGTTCAACTCGGGATCATAGGTTCCGGGCATCCATGTAGTGCCGCCGCCGTGCGTGTAGATGTCGCCGGCAGGCCATGTCTCAGAGCCTTTTTCGCCGGGCTTGGGAATGGTCCAGAAGCGCCACGCTTCTTTGCCGGTTTGCGTATCAAAGGCCGCGACAAATCCGCGTACGCCGTCGTCTCCGCCGCTGGTGCCGACGAGAACTTTGTCTTTGACAATCAGCGGCGCGCTGGTGGCGCCGTAATTTTTGTTGTCGCTGGCGTAGGCCACATCCCAGATGAGGTTGCCGGAGCGGGCGTCGAGGCAGAGCAGGTGCGCGTTGTCTGTCTCCATAAAAAGGCGGTTGCCGAGCACTGCTACACCGCGGTTGATGTGACCGGAAGCATCGTCAATCAAGCCGGTGGAAACTGCTTGTGCGTGATGCCAGAGTTGCTTGCCGGTCTTTGCGTCGACGGCGTAGGCATCATTGGAGCCGGTGAGGAACATGACGCCGTTGACGACTACGGGAGTGACCTGCAGCACGCCGGCATTCTGCGTGTGGAAGACCCACTTGGCGGCAAGATGACTAACGTTGGCCGGGGTGACCTGAGCCAGCGAGCTGAATCGCTTGCCGGTATAGTCTCCGTTGTAGCTGGGCCAGTTTTCGCGGATGGATTTCTGCAACAGGTCGCTCTGCTGCACATCAATCAGGCCGGAGTTGTCTGCGGATTTTACGGCTGGCTTGGCGGCGACTGTCTGGCACTGCATGGCAGCGGGCATCAGCAAGAGTGCGGCAACCGCCATCCAGAATATTTTTGTCGAGAAAATCTTCATCGTTACATTCCCTTCCATTGTTGCGGGACTCATTCGATTAGTTCGGAATCGGATTGGCTGCATTAGTTGGCGCGGCGGCGGCGGCCCTGCGGCGGCCCATCGGATGGAGCATTCCTGCCGCTGAGGATGAGGAAGCTTTCAATGTCAGCAATTTGCTTCTGCGTCAGGCGGGTGGCGTAGTCGGCCGGCATCAGCGAATGGTCTGTGTAGTTGACCGTGGTGAGGTTGCTGCGCGTAAGGAAGTGATAGCGGCCATCGCGGGTTTGCAGCGTGAGGCTTAGATTGTCTTCATTGCGTACGAGGCCTGAAAGTTTTTCTCCGCCGCGCGTTTGCACTTCCACCACGCGAGAGGCAGCCGACAGCTGGGCGTTTGGGCTGGTAATGGCTTTGCCGATGTCCTCCGCGCCGTGGCTTTGCCCGTATGCAGTCAGATCCGGCGCCATGAAGCCTCCCTGCCCACTGACCATGTGGCAGTTGGAGCAGTGGGCATCGCCATAGAAAAGCGTTTTGCCGGCGGCGGGGTCACCGGGCAATGCCGTGGTTGGTGCTGGGCCAGTGCCGCGCTGCAGCGTGCGTAAATAACGAACGATGCTGTTCAATTCCGCAGCGCTCTGGTCTGGGAAGGACGGCATGGAACCCTGGCCGTTTTGCAGTACGCTGAGCAGGGCTGCGTCTGACAACGCGATGGTGTGCGGCATGGTAGCGATTGCCGGACCGCGCGATCCTTTGCCGTCTGCACCGTGGCAGTAGGCGCAGTTATCGGCGTAAAGTTTTGCCCCTTGCGCCTGAGCCTGTGCGTGCAACGGCTTTGCATTCGGCAGCATCAGGAATGCGAACGCCAGTATCATCGACAGCCGCTTTATTTTCATGGTGTACCGTGTCTCCAGTTTGCTGAGTTCAAAATAGTCGCCGCAATTTGCTGCTAAAGCATACACCGAGGAAGCATGGACAGACTTCTACTTACCACTGCGCATCGCCTTCGTCAGCTGGCGGCGGATTTACAAACGTCTCGCCCAGCGGCCCCCGGTCGATTCCCTGCGCATCCACCACGTGCAGCGAAACACGCGCCGTGGCGGGAGGGGCATTCACCGTCTCCTTCAGGTTCACCAACTGTGTTGGAGTGACGGCATCCAACACGGCGGTTCCCAGAGGCGCTCCACCGCGGCTGTAATAATGAGCGACGAGATTGCCTGCGTAAAAGACTCCGAACTCGCCGGAAAGAATGATGCCGTTTGCCGTGCCGGCCACTGCCAGTGGTTGACCCACAACGCCGCCGTAGGTTGTGGTCTGGAAATCTTCTCCCATGCGCGTTGGATACCAGTCTGAATCCATCGCATAGCTTTCACCCGGCGCCAACTCCACCATTGGACTATTGACCTCCGCCTCCATGTAATAGATGGGTGGCGTAGTGCGTGGCGTGGCGGAGGAAGTCTCCTGATGCACGCCAGTGGTGTAGAAGAGCATGGACGTCTTGCCGGGATATTCCGCTGTGGGTTGGAACTTTCTCCGCTCGACCATGGTGAACCCTGTGGAACCATCTACAACGGCCAGCCATCCTGCAGGCGAATCCACCCAGACCTCACCGCCGTGTTCTCCCCAATGCAGACGGAACATACCGCCGCTAACTGTGTAACTTGGATTTTCTGTGTCACCGCTGCGAACGTGGTATCCATCCAGAAAGATGCTGTTGGGATTGGCCGGCGTCAGTCCCCAGAATTTTGAGTTGAAGTGCTGCGGGTCACCCGGCGCGGCAGCGTTGTATTCCGAGACCGACTGCTCTGACCAGGTTTGCGGATAGCCGGTGACGTTCTTCATGACCGCATGGAAATGTATGGAGGGCGAATCGCCATTGATGCTGATGTCGCGCAGGTACTGCTGGCCGATGGCCGGGTCGACCGGCCCGGTAAGATGCACGGTGCACAGTGACGGCCCCTGTGACACAACTTCCAACTTGAAGGGGGAATTATCCAGCGGCTCGCCTCCGGCGCCGGCCCAGTGCTGTTCGTCTTTCTCGCCTTCGGGCATCGGCCAGATTTTATCGCCACCGTAGTTGTTCCAGTGATGGCCAGCAGTTGCCGGCGGGATCACCTGCCCCTTCAACGCTTCATTGATGAAGAGATAATCGTGGCCGCCGAAGGTGACCTGCATCAATCGGCCGCCGAGTTGCGGTACGATTTCCAGCTTCACCCACGGGTTGGAAATTTCCTCAGCCTGCCAGCCAAGATAGTTAACCGCTTTTACAGTGCAGCCACTGGTGGCTGCCACCAATCGCGTCGATAACAGAGAGAGGGTTGCCAGAATCAAAACGACAAACGACATTACCGCGCTG
>CAIZGA010000135.1 GCA_903932385.1 uncultured Acidobacteriota bacterium | reverse complement strand
TTTTTTTGCCCCCCCCCCCCCCCCCCCGTGTTGTGGCCGTCAGACAAGCAATGCGGATCGCAGTGCTGGTCGCATGCGCAGTGAGGCGCTGAGGCGGCAGTGAGACCCCTGCACCCTACGGAATTCTCTGCAGTTCCAATTACCAACTTCGAAATGTTCGCATCGTGGCCCGCCGGGCGGTGGCTGCCGGGTCTCGTCGCACGTCGGGCGGCGGCTGCGGCGGCCAGGGCTCGTCAGGGCATCGTCAACGCATTGTGGCACAGTGGCAGCCGGTCGGCTGCGGCAAGTTGGCGAGAGGCACACCAATTTTGCAGGCCCTACCGTGACAGCCACACGTAAGGAAAGAGCACACTTGAGGATGTTTCGGTGTTGGAGAGACCCGGCCCGTGAATCCTTGTAGCGAGTCGTAGGAAAGGTGTTTTTACGCTGTGTTTGTTGCTCGCTTTGAGCGTGGGGACCAGCCTGCGGGTCGCTTACTCCTCTTACTGTGCAAGTCAGCATCCCTGCTCGTGTATTTTGAAAACCAGACACAGCGCCCCCCCCCCCCACCCCCCACCGCATTGTGGCCGTCAGACAAGCAATGCAGGTCGCATGCACAGCGGGGCGCTGAGGCGGCAGTGAGGCCCCTGCACCCTACGGAATCTGGTACTACAATACTCTGCAGTTCCAAATACCAACTCCTCATCGATGCTGGCCGGGCTATCGGTTTTATTACTGAGTCACTGTTGCTACTGAGTAGTCAGGCTAAGATAATTGAGCGCTCGCAACAGCGGTTCCAAAGTCAAATAGTACAGACACACAAGCCTGTGGAGTGACTTGTTTCATGCCATCCAAAAACAGTCAGACTCAGGAATTTGGTCGTTCCTCGTGAACATTGGTGTGGCACACAGCGAATATGAATGCTTGTATGCTATGGAAGTCTCTAGGTCTCAACTGGCAGTTCTTGGTCGCTTGGGCTCTGAGGCTTGTTTGTCATGGTCGTCAGCTGTCAACAATCGCCTACTAACATCATCCCCACATGCAACCTCTGACATTTGGTTGAGGCTTGCTTTTGAACAACCCTGCATGGCAGATTAACACCATATCAACCATCCAAATCTCAGCACAGTCAGAAAGAAAACTCACTGATCTTGGGTTGAGGGTATCACGCAAGCCTTTGCGTAAGGCCTCAGCTTGTTCGCGTAAGGCCTTGGCGTGCATAGTGGAGGCCGCGGTGCTGAGTCCGCCGCTGGTGTATTGCACAGCCTGCTCAGTATTACTGTTTGTCAGGAACCAACGATCATTAGTCTGCACAGTGGCACGTACCTGCAAGGATTTGGCACGTCCAGCAATATCCACATCCATACCAGCATCCAAGTCAGCTAAAGGAGTAAAGCGAAGATTGTTGCCAGCTGCATGAAATACCATTTTTGGAGTTCCAGTCTCCTGTTCAGCAACCAGCTCACGAGATCGATACATCACCCTCGAATTCCGAATAGTAAAATAATCAAGCTCTCAGCATCACTACTCTTTGGATCGGTCAATATACTAAATGATTAGAAACTTGCAAATGGGAACAACCTGGGATTCAACCTTCGTGTTTGTTTCCCCAGTTGCGTGCGAATCACAATATGAACATCCCACACATGATGGTGGATCAAGCCTCTTCCCCCCATGTGACACACCAAACTGGTCAGACTCGTCTGATTCACAATCTGAAACCCCCACACATGAATCTCCGACAGAGCTCGCAGGTGGATCAAGCCTTTTCCCCCCGGGTGCCACAGTAGCGCACAGGCGGTGGCCACTAGACTTTTCGATTGCAGGGTCTGCTGCGTCGTTCAACAGCTTCGTTTTGCTGCGCCCGGTTTGTTTGCAGGGTGTCTCGCCATATAGGTCACAGCCAAAATATGGATCAAATAGGTCGCACAGTCTCTTCAGGATCGAGTTAGCAGAGCATCTAAGCCACACTGGTGTCAGTTCCTTGAGACAAAGCCTAGCCTTTATTTCGTCGAACACGAGGCCGTCCAAGCTGCTGAATAGTTCTTTAAAGTTGTCGAGAAGTAATCCCTTCGTGAAGTCTCGGGGGACAGCCCTGTCGGTCCGCGGCGCTGAACAGGATGAGAGTTTGAAATCTGCACTGGGTAGTTCCAGAAAATAGTATCGATAGGAACGGCACCAGAGGCACGGGGAACTGGCATCGGCTGAGCCGCCGGCTCCTGACATCTATTCAGAGAAAGGCAGGTGTCAGAAATATTTGGAGATACCACGTGCACGTGGCACCGTGACGACTACAGATACATGATCCGCACAAGGTATCGCGCATCAATCGAAAAGAAATTTGCCGCAGCGGTGGTCTGGATAACTGTGCGTATGTTTTGGAGGGACTGCGCGTTTTTTACGGCGCAGAAAAGCGACACCGTTATCTAAACAGATGAGTCACGAGTGATACACGATTTACGTTGATATAATCGCGTCCTGACTGCAGTGGAGCGCAACTGGAGCTCACCTGCGAATTGGGGTACCGGCTTGTTGGGATACTCGATTTGGACCTCGAAATGTTGGGTGACGACATCCTTTCCTGATAAGACTTTCATTAAATCTTTAGAGCACAAAGAGCATGAACAGAATATTCAAGTTGCTGACCTCTGAGAAATATCCAGATCTGGAAAGATCATAAGTATCGAATGTATCGAAGCCGACCATGATCTTGAGTGTGAGGTCCAAACCAAGTTCTGTATCAGGATAAAGGGACAGTATGATCTGCTTTGTTCGGGTCTCGCCTGGCACAATTCCCTTCCACTCGGCTTTGTTCGCGACCTCGCGGAGTTTGAACCCCTTTCCCAAATAAGAAACTTGGTATTCCATTGACACTTGCGTTGGCTCACCGCCATCAGAAAGAAGGCAGAGAAATCTTGTAAGATCAAAACACTTTTTCTGCAATTCTTGTTTTCTGTCAGCGAAGAAACAGCGCTTCCAGGCAGCGTGTGCTTCGAGACGCAAACTGCCTGCCCCCCTAAATACCTTGATAAGGTTTGGAGCCTCGCTATGAGACAGGCCGATTTCATGCAAAAAATTTCTTAGGATCTGCTGTATAGCATTATCTTGGCTTACGAAAGGCGGTGGATTCACTGGAATACCTCTCCTCAGGACCTCCCCTCTGCTAATAAATATACGAAGTGCTATCTCGGTCGGCTTGGGTCCGAGGCCACACTTTCTAAGACGACCCCCGTCGGGTTTTAGTTTTTCAGATAAATCTCTGTGAGCACAGACGTTCAACACAATCCGTCCCTCGGCATCCTGAATCTCAAAAACTCCAGACTCCTGAATTTTGGCCGGATAACGAAAGGTTTCTCTTCTTACAAAATCGCAAACTGGATGGACTGGGCCATCGGGAAAGGCGCTTGCAGCCAAGACATGCAAAATTGGAGCCAACGATTTCAAATCAGAGGGATGATAAGGGATATCATGATGTTTCATCCACGCACAACCTTTTTTCCCGGACGTCAACCAGTCCGCAGACGGTACTGTCTTGCTTTCAATGGTTTCAACGTCACCTAGAAGAACCTTAGCCATTCCATCACGTAGATTCGAGCAGCCTTCAGCTCCAAGCATTACGTCGGCGAAGTTAACAAGCCATGATGGACAGCGATGATATTCACGCCCGGGCCCCTCTTCGCCAATGTACTCGAATTTTATTTGGGCATCCAACACATCCTTTTCCGCTGACAAATGTAGCTTTATCTTCAGAACTGCTCCCGAACTGTCATCATCGCCGCTTGGAAAATGAAACGAGAAAGGCAAGAAGAGTTTATTCTCAATGCCTTCCACAATTACCCACTTCTGTGACTTGCCCAAAGCCGAATACCCCACGTTTACATTGGCTTGCCACAAAATATCTTCACAAAACCTGAATACACCGAGGAGCAATCGACCCAGTTCAGTCGGATTTCGAAACTCAAATGTTCTACTGCCCTCTGAGATTGCCTGCTCAGCGATCTTGCGCAGATGCGGAGCTTCCATTTGAAGCATAAACATTCCGCCCCGGACCAACCTGTTGATGGGCATCAGGGTCAGAATGCGGTCGAGATTTGGGTTACTGGGATCAGGACCCACGAAAGCGACAGGCTGGTTTTTAACGAAATAACCGGGCCGCTTGGAACCGAACATCATCCTCCAACACCTGCTGCCATCCTTCTGCCATAACGTCCTTGGTTGCTGGGCGTCTACAGGGTAAGAGTGCCTTCCGCCATCCACAACAACAAACACACCAATGTCTCCCGTGGACAGAATCTCGTCATCTTCGTCCGAATCAGTAGAACTGTCGCTGTGTCCTTCGTCATCGCTCGAATCGTTGTCAGAGTCAAGCAGAGATTCGCCGTCGACTTCTCGCATGTATGTGTTGTCACCAACACGCACCCACGGCGTGCAATTACGAGGACGGATGACAGCGAACTGTGACATGACCTCTTTACGTCGAAGGAACAAGGCAGACATCCTTGAGTAAGTTCCTTCTGTTTTGTATTGAGCGTTTCTCCATCTCCATTCTGTCTTACCGACCAAAAGCATGAATACGGTTTCCCCGCACCTGATCAAAAAGGAATGATCGGCGTCTGTTTCTCCGTGCCGAGCATCGCCATCGGGCTGCTTCGAAATGAGATTCACAGGTTGCAGCGCTGGAAAATCTGTGAAAGCTGCTTGGAGCAGAGCAAGCCATATATCACTCTGACCCGCCTGATCCAGGAAACAGGAAGGAGCATCCAGAACCCTCCTCTTAATGCCATCCGTGCCTTGGAGGACTTCACATTCATCTTCGGGCCAAAATGTACTACGCACGTTTGTTGGGCTGCAGAGTAACCGTGCAATGTGCCATGATAGGAGCGGATGCATCAACCAATCTAGATTCCTCGCTTGCTCTATGCTCTTGGCTGCGTTGCGTATGGAATTATACTCTCGTAACTTCTTGAAATCTACCAGGTCGACTCTTGACTCGAGTCTTGAGTCATCATCTTCTTCCTCATCTATGGACCCCTCTCCACCAACGTCGTCGTCACCTGATCCTTCTCCAACCGATCGCCCGCGGACTTCATCGCGATCATCATTATCATCATCTTTCTCCTCCATGCACCCCTCACCACCATCGCTTGATCCTTCTCCCTTTGTTCTGATCATATTCTTGTGCAAGGCAAGAAGGAGTTCGGTCCTGCACACCGAAAATCCGGTAAAATCAATCTGGCAATAAAGAACGTAATGATGGGTGTTTGGGGCAATGGCATTCAGATACAAACATGGCGATAATTTGCCGGCTTGGTGTTCTTGATGGCCACGGAGAGTTTGAGTGCAGAACAAAAGCAATATAGAACCACGGATGAGCAAAGTGGAAATATAAATTTAGGTCAGTGCTAGATCGAATTGTGCCTTGTCGCTTGGCGAAAGGAATTTTTACGAACCAAATTTAGGTAAGTAGTGCTTGTTTTCGTCTGATTTTGTTCTGTACAGAAAACGCTGGAGGCAGGCCAGTCCAGAGTGTGGAGGATACTGAACACAAACGTTACGATCAATGCGTATTTCGATGAGGAGGTTGAACACAAGAGGGCAAGTGCAAGTTTGTGATATGAATTGATTCAATTCATTGCCCGTTTCAAATGGCCGCCCGGCACCGCCGGTCGGGCTGCGCAATTTTTTTCGCGGGAAACCGACTTACTATGCCTAGTATGCCATTCCAGAAGAATTCTCACCAGATAGGCTGCATCACAGGCGCCCAATTGAAAAAGAAGAAATTCAATCAGCAAACGGTTATCGAACGAGATGCGCTGGTGCTGTTTATTGCAGATCCTTCACCAAAAACATTTGTAGGCGTGTCCTACTACATGCATGGGCGGTATGTTCTTTACGATCAGGAATGCCTCCGTCGAAATTTGCTTCCAAGGATCCGCGGCGTGTTTTATGATCACGGGTTTTCTCTTGTCGACGCATCAACGGTTCTCAAGCTTGTCATTGGGTTTTCACAGAAGCGATCCATGAAATTCAAGGGTCCACTTGATTTCTCGCCGCTCCAATTCATGGGTGACCTTGCAGATTCGCCCGTTGAATATTCTGGTCCATTCATGTTGCAGGATCGATCCATGGTCAATGACTTGATAGATGTTATCTTCTCCATGCAAGAATCAGTAGCTCGCAATCAAAATGCCGTCCCCGTTACCACACGAATAATTAGTGCTGCTTTCTCAGTAGAATCACGCTATCGTAAGGTTGTGATTATGTATACCGCTAATTCGGCGGACGACTGCTTGCGTGTTACGATCGAAGGAGAACGGGGTGAACCCAACACTTTCACGTTCGAGCACACCGTGACTTGGATCCAGAACAGGTATTCGAATTCAAGTTCTCTGGCAGCAGCAAACGACTAGGCGGTGGAACAGCAGTGGTTTTTGCGCCAATCTAGACAACTTGAAAAAAGATTTGTTCCGCACGACGTCGACGACCACCACACAAGCCTTCAAGTTCCGCCACTGAATCCTGCACCATTTCTCTTGATGCCAATGATTCGTCTCCCGCTTTCTTTGGCTGCGGCAGCTGGCTGCTGCTTCTTTCTCATTTTGGCGAGATTTGAAATTCAAAACATGGGATATCGATCTTTAATTGTTAATCATATACAGTCAGTTACTATGAATTGCATGTCTGACGGCCGCCACCGTGACGCGCACGTGGAGGGGGGAGGGGCTACTGTCTCTGGTTTTCAAAATACACGAGCAGAGGCGCAGACTTGCAGAGTAAGAGGAGTCAGCGACGCGCAGGCAGACCCCCACGCTAATAGTGACACAAGCACGGCGGCATAAACATCATCCCTACGAGGACCGTCACGATTCCGCGCTGTGAATTGCGGGCGGCACACTTCGTTTAATAAAGCCGCCCGAGTCTCGCTCAAGAGAGACCAGACCCTCCACATGCTCCTCAAAAAAAATTACCACCCACACACTTTCCTGCCGGTCAGTTGGTGCTCGGGCCGGGCTCGCGTCCCGGAGGCAGGCTGCGGGGCACACAGCAGTACTCATCATGATTCTCAGCCCCCACCGCCCCATTCCCTTGTCACCTACGGCAGAGGCGCCGCTGACAACACTGTCACTACAGCGTTGCGGAGGCGGCAGCACATCCAGCATCCAGCCACGCCTGCCGCCCCGCACCGCCGCCGCTGCCCTCGCCGACGCCTGCGGCGGTTGCGCCGACGCCTGCGGCGGTTGCGCCGGCGTCCACGGCTCGCAGAGATGGCCGCAGCTGCGGCGGGCTGGGCTCCTCAGCACTAGTACCTGTGGAGCACCCATGCTAAATGCCGTTGTCCCGAACCATACATCGCGGTATTGACACATTGTTCCAGATGCCATTCCATGCAAGCCTGCTTGTTGAGCGAAGACATTTCCGCTAAAAAGCGGATAACTGTAAATAAATCGGGTGAGCGAATGGCCATTTGACCAAGCGAATTTTCAAACCTCACCGTCCTCAGGAGCGCGCCATTTCGAGTCTCGAAAAACACAAACGGACCGTATAGAAAGGGATGATGCACACAAGCTCAGGATTTTCTCCTGCGTGGCGAGCGGGATCCCCACCCAAAAGCTGAAGGCGCAGGACGCGGTGCCGTCGGGAAGCTCGGCAAGCTCGTCGATGTCCTTGGAAATCCAATGAACTCGTGTGATCACATCCTCTGGACATTTTGAAAGGACGGCATTCAAAACAAATTGGTGCGCTTTGTTTGCTGGAAGTTCGTACCCGTAAGCGCTGATTGCCCCTTTGAGGAGAGAGGCAACTTGCGCTCGCCCGTCTCCGCCCCCAAAGTCAATAAACACGCGGCCATTAACCTGCAGCGCGCACAGGACCTTGTCCAAACAAGACGGGCGAATGGAACCGTTTACCCCCAAAACACCACAGTCTGCACCGCCCGAACATTTCCTGAACAGCCGATAAATGCCTCCGATTGTTTGGTCTGGGCCCAAAATCATAGATTGGTCCTCCCTGGGA
>CAIZGA010000134.1 GCA_903932385.1 uncultured Acidobacteriota bacterium | reverse complement strand
GCCGTCCTTGGTGGAGTGATTGCCGTCATGGCAACGGAAGCAGCCGGGGAAGTTGGTGTGACCGATGTTGTTCGGATAGGTTCCCCAGGTAACGCGCATCTCAGGAAATACATTCTGCTTGTAGATGGTGACCAGACCCGCTGCGGTCCGCTCCACCTTGTCGCGCTGCGTGTTCCACACGTCAGGATATTGCGTGCGATAGAAGTCTTCAAAACCAGACTTTATTTTCGCAGCGGCCTCATCCTGTGATTTGTACTCTGTCTGGACCAACTGCATACCCTGCCTGTGTGCGAAGGGAAGGTCTGCGCTCAGGCTGCCGCTGGTCATCGCTTCGTCCACGGCTTCGCCGGCGGTTTGGAATACGTGGGTCGCCTGGTTGTGGCAATCCATGCAGTCCATGGTGCGGCGTACGCCTTGCACCGGGCCTTTTGCATCTGCGCTGATGTATTGGGTAACGCTGCCATCCGCACCGCGTGCATCCACTTCAAGAATGGTCTGCGCGCTGGAATCACTGGCCACATATTCGAAGTGGTTCAGGTGATGTCCGTGAATGCCGCTCTGGCGGGACAGGGAATCGACGCCACCCAGATGAAGCACCAGGATGGATTTTGTCATTGAGTTCTTTTCGTCATCCGCAAAGGCCGTCTTCACCAACAGTTTTTCACCAGTGAAATGCTCCGGTGAGTGGCACTGTTCGCAAGTTTCTCTTGCCGGACGTAAACCATTCAGCGGTGCATGGATGGGACGCGGATAGCTGTTCAGAACCACTTCCACCAGCTGGCGGGTACCTTCCACTTTGGCGCGAACGAAGGATGCGGCGCCGCTGCCCACATGGCATTCCGTGCAGGCTACGTGCGAGTGGGGAGAAACCTGATACGCGGTCCACTCCGGATTCATGACATGGCAGGCCTGCCCGCAGAAACTCGGCGACTCCATATAGGAAACGCCGCGGTAGCTGGCCACACCAATAATCACAAAATTGATGAAAGTCGCGATGATGACAAAGTCGAGCGCATGGCGAAACAGCGGGTCGCCGAAGTCAATATCGGGATAGATGGAGGGCAGCTGACCGGCATTCAGCAAATCGCGACGCCGGATATAGATGCCGATGGGAATCATCGACAGGCCCAGTACAAACAAGCCAGGCAGAATCAGGAAAACAATGATGCCCAGGTAAGGATTGTTCGAGCCCCCGTGACCAAATATATCGATCACCCAGAAGCCAATCATGATGAATGCGGTTGAGGTGGTGAGCGCGCCACCGATAAGGCTGATTACGTTCCTGCCAAGGTACAGAAAAGGTTGCAGCCACTGCTCTTTAATTTTTCCAAAAAATGTCACAATACATGCCTCGAGGGTGGGATTCTGGTTCTTTTTTGTTTCTCGTACTGGTTGCGTGCTGTGTTGGGTTATAAGACAGGGCCGACTTGCGGCGGCCCCGTCTCAGGCTAAGAATTCTACTCCCTGAAATATGCAACCACCGTCAAGACCAGCAGTATCAGTCCCACGGCAATCGCCAGAAATCCGATGACTTGGCTAAGAACAATCAGCGATTTTTCAGGTTTGGTGGTAAGTTTTTCATCCAGCTTGCCTTCGGCCTTCAACCGCTCAAATTCCTGTGGATGGCGTGTCTTGAATTCTTCTTCCGTAATCTTTCCGGTGAAGATGGCCATGTCCATGGGGAAG
>CAIZGA010000133.1 GCA_903932385.1 uncultured Acidobacteriota bacterium | reverse complement strand
TCGGCTTCCAGCGTCTGTCCCTCGCCCAGATACTCTTCGCCCTGCCGTACGCGTTCCGCACTCTGCTGCGCTGCCGGCAACATCGCCAGCCGCATCGTGCGCATCTCTTCCAACTCAAACGCTGCCTGCCGATACGACGCTTCCTGCCAGGTGCGCTCAATCCGCTCCAGCGGCTGGAAGCTGTCTGTACTTGCCGCCGCAGCTGTCAGCGAATTCTTCAGCGCAATCGCATCGGCGTCCCCCGGCTTCAACTTCAATGCCGCCTGCACCTGCTCCAGCGAATTTTTCTTGTCGCCGTTGCGTCGCAGCGTCACCGCCAGATTGTAGACGTAATCTTCGTTGCCCGGGTCCGCCGCCATCGCCCGCGTGTAAAACGCCACGGCATTTTTTCCCGCGCGACTTTCCGCCACGCCTTCGTTGTTTACCACTTCGGGCAGCGGCAGCCGACCGGCAACAAAATCAAAATTCTGCTGCGCCTGCGGATAATGTCCCAGATATAAATCCGCCAGCCCTGCATAGAAACCCGCCTCCAGTGATCGCGGGTCTTTTCGCGGGACCTGTGCCAGCGTCTGCGCGGCCTGCGAATAATTTTCCGCGGCAAAGTACGCCTTGCCCAGCGCTAGTTCCGCCAGCGCAAACTCCGGTGCCAGCTGCACAGACTTCACCAAATCCGCAATGCTCTCATCGCTCTGCGCTGCCATCACGCCGCGCACGTACATCTCAAACGCATCCAGCCGCAGCCCGGCAGAGGCGGCAACAAAAGTCTCTTCCGCCACATTCAAATGCGGGTCCAGTTGCATGGCCATCTTCCACGCCATCGCGTTTGCCAGGTCCATCAGCCGCTGCATCGGGGTGGAGTCTTCCATCTCCGGCAACAGCCGCAGCGCCTTCACGTCCAGCGTCTGCGCCGTCGCGTTGATGCGTCCATCCGCCGACTTGAAGCTGCCGAAGATGACATAGTCGGCGCCCAGCGTCTGCGCAATGCGCAACGTGGTCGCGTGCGTCGGTTTAAAGTTTTCCGGCAGTCCCAGATGGTCCATCGCGTACATGCGGTCGTCGCGCGTCAACGGCATGTAGCCGGATGCGGCAAGCCGCTGGTTCATGATTACCGGGAAGGCCTCGCCCACCCAATCTAGGCTCGCCTGCCCGCTGCGATTTTCAAACGGCAGCACCAGCACCACGTGCCCGCCATGCATCTGCGCCGCGTCATTCGGTGCACTCTGCGCCGTCGCCAGCCCAACAGCCAGCAGCATGAGCAGCGGTAAAAATCGGTAGCGGAGTAAATGAATTCGCATCAGCCAGTCTTGTGCAGATACTGCGGTGGCGCGTCGTCTCTTCGTGCCGCGCATCCGGCACGCAATCTATGCAGATTATATAGACGAAGCGCGAGTCGCTGCGTCAGCGCGTTTTCGTAGCGAACGAATTCATCGCATCCTGCGTAGGATTCACGCGCAGCACCGCCGCCCACATGCCGCCGCGTTCCTCGCGCCACACCATCGTCGCGCCCAATTCAGCCGCCGCCTGTTCCGGCGTCAAATCATGGTGGAACCCAAAATACCGTGCATTCATGCCTTCATTCGCGCGGCCCAGCCCGGTGAGTCCCAATCGCGTCCACAGACTCTGCGGCTCGTACTTCGTTGAAAATATCAGCACGGCATCAAAACTCTGCTGCGATGCAAGAAACTGCTGCACCGCCGCATCGGAAAAATTCTCCACCGTAACCACCGGCACCGTGCGCGCAACGTAACCCAGCTCCGGCTTGCGCAACTCATCACTTGCCGGCCATGCCGTCATCACCGCCCGCGGATGCATCGCCACCACTTCCGCCACCGCATGTTGCTGCAGACGGATAAAGTTGCTGTACTCCAAATTGTCTTCCGGAGAAAATCCATACGGCGGATTAATAAATATTCCCGCGATGAACGCCGCCGCCGTCAGCGCAACAATCAGCCACCACGCCCGCACCCGTCGCCGCCACGTGGCCACGCACTCCAGCAATATCAGCGGATACATCGGCAGCAGATACCGCGTCAGCAGCGCGCCGCCCAGAAAACTAAACTCCAGCAGGTTCGCCAGCAGCACAATGCCCAGCACTGCCTGCAGCGGCAGCGCAATGCGTTCCCGCTCCGTGCCATCGCGTTCCAGTAGAGCCGGCAGCAGCATCGCGCCCAGCATGCACGCCACAGGCACAAATAATTCCATGTGCGTCGTCAGGTGCATCGCGCGGTTTGCGATCGCCATCAGCAACCGCGTAGGGTCCATCGTCGTTGTCGCGTTGTATTGCACATATGCCGGGTCGCCGAAAAAATTTCCCGTGCGATGCTTCAGATACGCATACCACCCCAGCAGCGGCAGCGCAGGGACCACCAGCGCCTCCATCCATCCGAAACGAATGCGTCGCGTGACCGCACCTTTTTTCCGCACCAGCCAATAGAATTCCAGCGGCGCCAGCGTGAACGGAGTCACCACACTGGTTTCCTTCGCCATCGCCGCAACAGAAAACAAAACAAAGACCCAGATGCGCTGCCATGGCCGACCGCTTCCTAATTCGCCATTTTCTACGCCGCGTTCAAAATAAAAACTCAGCGCCCACAGCGTCGCTGCCGCGGCAAACAGGTCCGCGTGCGCCAGTGTGCTCTGCGCAAACCATATCGGATACAACCCCGTCAGCGCCGCCGTAGCCAACGCAACTGCATTGCGCGCAGGGTTCGCCGGCAGCATCACCCGCGCCAGCCGATACACTCCCAGCAACGCCGCCGCCGCCACCATACACATCAGCAACCGCGTGGCCGCAGGAGAAAATCCCACCACGTGCCACCACCCCGCCAACAAAATCGAAGGCAGCGGCGGATGCGAATTGGGCGTGCTGCTCGTCGGCACCAGCGAGCCGGTGCGAAAAAAATCCCACGCTGCGGGGATGTAGTATCCCGCCTCGTCCCAGTAATACGGCAGCCGCAGCAGCGTGTAGTGCGTCAACGCCACCAGCGCAAACGCACCGGGGAAGAGCATCCACAGCGGCGTCCGTCCCTGGCCTCGCTCACCGCGTTCTGCCTTCGCGCTCTGCATTATTTTTTAGTGGATTGGTCCGGTCGGCGGAATGTAGTGCGGCTCCAGCGCAATCGCGCCGAAGGTCTGCTCATACTGCGCCAGGTTTTGCCCCAGCAGCGTCCACAAAGCCTTGGCCTGCTGCGGACTCAGATAAATCCCCTGGAAATTTTTCACCGTCACATCTTCCGGTCCCTCGGGATGCATCGTCCCAAACGCCACGTGGAAGTCCCAGATGCTCAGCCGGATCTGCACGCTGTTGGCATACGCATCGCGGTAGTCTTCCGTGTTGGTGATCTTCAACCGCGTCGGTGTCGGCTGCTTCGGGTTCTGCGTCGTCGGCTTGGGGCTGTCAGATGCGCTCATGGCCTGCTCTTTCCTGGTGGCATGATGAAAAAAATTCTGGTACGGGAGGAGGGACTTGAACCCCCATGGATTGCTCCGCTTGGACCTAAACCAAGTGCGTCTGCCATTTCGCCACTCCCGCACACATCGGCTGCCGTGGACCGCGAGCCATCTACAGCCTACCGGCAAAGCCGCGCCCATTGCAATGCCTGCAAACTTTCGCCGGTTTTTAAATCTCTAGAAGCCGCGCGCGATAAACTCCGCCAGCGTCAGTTGCTCTTTCGCATCGCTGCTGCGTAGTTGCTCGGCATACCGGGCCAGCGCATCCACTTCGATGTTCACCTCGCTGCCCACCGCCAGAGTATGCAGGTTCGTCACCCAATACGTGTGCGGCAAAATTGCAATGGTGATGCAATCCTCCTGCACGCCGGCCACCGTCAGGCTGATGCCGTCCACACTGATGGAACCTTTCTCCACCACGTAACGCATCAATGCTTTCGGCAGCCGAATCACCAGCCGCCAATCCGTCGGCACAGAATTGGTTTCTCCGCTCACTGGATCCAGCGATACCAGCGTTCCCACTCCATCCACATGCCCCTGCACCACGTGCCCGCCCAGCGGAGTTCCAGCCGGGGTCGGCAACTCCAGGTTCAGCCGCGTTCCAATCGGCACGCGCGCAAGCGTCGTGCGCTCCACCGTCTCCGCCGCCAGGTCCGCGCTAAAGTGCGGCGTGTCGTCCTCTTCAGCCATCAACGCCGTCAGGCAAACGCCGTTCACCGCTATGCTGTCGCCGTTATGCAGTTTCGTGGCGTAGTGCGGTGTCGTTATCGTCAGTTGCAGCAGGCCGCCGCGTTGTACGCGCGCGCTCAGTGTGCCGAAACTTTCCACCAGTCCTGTGAACATCTTTTTAACCTAGCGCAGATTTTGTCGGATTGCGAATTTGTAGATGTTGCGGAACACGAATTTTATCCCACGCCCTGCCACGGGTCGCGCAGCAATCCCCGCAGGCTCGTGTCTTCCTGCAGCGTTCCATGTACCACGCGCACCAGCTTCTGCTCGTAATTTTCCAGCACCTTCAGCGGAGTTTTATTGTTGGTGAAGGGAACACTCCCCGCTCCCAATACATGCGGCGTGTAGAAGAACACCAGTTCATCCACCGCCTCCGCTTCCAGAAACGCGCCGTTGATTTGCGCGCCCGCCTCCAGCAACACGTGCGTCACTTCCCACCGCGCCAACTCGCGCAACGCATCGCTCGGTTGCGGATGCTCGCCATCGCAGCGCACCACCGCAACGCCGTGCTGCTCCAATTGTTGCTGCCGCTGCAGGTCGGCATGTCTGCCGCACAGTACCAGTAAATCTTCCTGCGCCGATTTCACCAGTGCCGAATCCATCGGCAACTGCAGCGTTGAATCCATCACCACGCGCAGCAATGGCCGCCGCCGCTCCAGCCCGCTACGGTCCGTTAGCCGCGGATCATCCGCCAGCACCGTGCCAATGCCCGTCAGAATTGCATCCGCCTCATGCCGCAACCGCTGCACTTCCGCATCCGCCGCCGCGCCCGTCAGCCGATAACTCTGCTTCGCCGTGCGTTTGTCTTTTGCCGGCGCAAGATATCCATCCCGCGAAAGCGCCGCCTTCAGCGTCACAAACGGCAGCCCGGTCTGGATATATTTCGCAAACGCGTTGTTGAGTTCGCGCGCCTCGCTCTGCATCAAGCCACTAGCGACTTCAACCCCCGCCGCTTTCAACTTCGCCAATCCATTGCCGCGCACCGCCTGGTTCGCATCCAGTGTCGCCGCCACCACGCGCCGCACTCCCGCAGCAATCAACGCCTCAGAGCATGGCCCTGTGCGTCCGCGGTGGCTGCATGGCTCCAGCGTCACATAAGCTGTCGCCCCTTTTGCGTTTTCGCCTGCTGCGCGCATCGCAACAATTTCCGCATGGTCGCGCATCGCATACAGATGAAATCCCTCGCCGACATTCTTTCCGTCCTTCACCAGCACGCAAGCCACCGTCGGGTTCGGGCTCACCAACCCAACACCCCTGCGCGCCAACTCCAGCGCACGCTGCATCCACTGCTTGTCTTCGTTGCTGAATCCCGCCGCACTGTCGCGAGTCTCGGTCATGCTAGCTTCCCATCAGCGAATCCACAAAAGCTGTGGCGTCAAACGGCAGCAGATCTTCCAATTTTTCTCCCGTGCCTGCAAACGCAACCGGCAGCCCCAGCTCATGTGCAATCGCAATCACAATGCCGCCCTTCGCCGTGCCATCCAGCTTGGTCAATACAATTCCCGTCACTCCCGCAGACTCGGTAAACAGACGCGCCTGCTGCAGCCCGTTCTGCCCCGTCGTCGCATCCATCACCAGCAGCGTGCGGTGCGGCGCATCGGCGCTGAATCGTTGCGCTGTGCGGCGCATCTTGTTCAACTCATCCATCAGCCCGCTCTTGGTGTGCAACCGCCCGGCCGTATCCACCAGCACCACATCCAGCCCGCGTGACTTCGCCGCCTGCAACGCATCAAACAACACTGCCGAGGGATCGCCGCCCGGCTTCGTCTTGATTAATTCCACGCCGCTGCGTTCGCTCCACACTTCCAGTTGCTCAATCGCTGCCGCGCGAAACGTGTCCGCCGCGCACAGCAATACCGTGCGTCCTTCGCCGCGGAACCACGCCGCCAGCTTTCCGGCCGTGGTGGTTTTGCCCACGCCATTCACGCCCACCAGCAGCACCACCTCGGGCAGCGCATTCACCGTCGGCATCGGCTTCTCCACAGATTTTAAAATCCGCAACAACTCTTCCTTCAGCAACTCGCGCAGTTGTCCCGCTTCGGTCAGGTCTTCTTCCTTCGCGCGTTTCCGCAGCGCGGCCAGAATCTCCTGGCTCGTCCGCACGCCGATGTCCGCCGAGAGCAGCACCGCTTCCAACTCCTGCAGCACGTCCTCATCCACGTGCCGGGTCACCGCCAGCACCTGGTTCAGCTTGCTGCTCAGTCCCTCGCGTGTGCGAGTCACCGCCTGGCGCATGCGCGCAAACAACCCGCCGCCTGATGTTTCAGGAGTTGGCGTCGTTAATTCAGGCGCTGCCGCTTCCACCGTTTCCGGCTTTTCTTTGCGAAAAAATGCTGCCATTGTGAAATTTGTCCTGCTATCAGTGTACGCGGCAGGGCGCGGTCTTCGCAGCGATGGGTCTGTCTGGCTTATCTGTGGGCTATTCGTCGCGGCCCGGTCTCGACATCAATTCACGAATCGCATCGCGTGGCGATTTGCCTTCATGCAGAATCATCGCCATCTGTTCGGTGATGGGCATCTCCACGCCGTTCTTTCGCGCCAGGCCCAACGCCGCTGTCGTCGTGCGTACGCCCTCGGCCACTTTGCCGTGCAGTCCCGCCAGAATCTCTGGCAGCTTGCGCCCATGCCCCAGTTCCACGCCCACCGTGCGATTGCGCGAGAGCGAGCCCGTGCAGGTCAGCACCAAATCGCCCATGCCCGCCAGCCCCGCCATGGTTTCGCGTTTGCCGCCGCAGGCCACAGCCAGCCGCGTCATCTCTGCAATACCGCGCGTAATCAACGCCGCCGCGCTATTGTGCCCCAACTCCAGCCCGGCCACAATTCCGGCGGAAATCGCAATCACGTTCTTCAACGCGCCGCCCAGTTCCACACCCACCACATCTTCATTGGTGTAGAGCCGCAATGTGTTCGACGAAAACTCCCGCTGCAATTGCTGCGCCAGTGTGATGTCCGCAGCTGCCACAGTAAGCGCCGTCGGCATCCCCGCCGCCACTTCCTGCGCGAATGACGGCCCGCTCAGCGCCGCAATTTTTTGCTTGCCCGCGCGCCCCGTCACCTGTTCCATCACCTGCGACATACGCAGTGACGTTTCATCCTCAATGCCTTTGGTCGCACTCACCAGCACTTGATCTTCCGTCAGCAGCGGCGCAATTGTATTCATCGTCGCGCGCAAAGCTTCCGACGGAGTCACCAGCAGCAATACTTCCGCCTGCTTCACCGCCGATTCCAAATCGCCGGTCACATTTAATGCATTCGGCAGCGCCACGCCCGGTAGATACGCCGCATTCTCTCTCGCGGCCTGCATCGCGGCAGCCTTTGCCGCCGTGTGCGACCACAGCGTCACCTCATGCCCGCCGCGCCGCACCAGCGAGATGCCCAACGCCGTGCCCCACGCACCCGCGCCCAGGATGGCAATGCGGCTCATGCGCCCGCCGTTCCTGTCGATTTCGATTTTCCGAAACGGTTTTCCGTGCCCGCAATCAGCCGGCGAATATTCGCCTCATGTTTCACGATGATGATCAGCGGCACAAAAAATATTCCCGCAACGCACAGGCGTTCGCGCATCGCCGGTTCCAGGAGCAACGTGAATATAGGGAAGACGGCAGCTGAAACAATCGACGACAACGAAACGTATCGCGAGAAAAATAACACCACGATAAAGATTCCCAAACAGCACAGCGTCGCCAGCGGGGCCATCGCAAGAAAAACTCCCAGCCCGGTCGCCACGCCTTTGCCGCCTTTGAATTTCAACCACACCGGAAATATATGTCCCACCGTTGCCATCACCGCGGCCGCCACCATTGCGTGCTGCGCGTTCAATCCGTAATTCGCAGCCACGAAACCGGCCAGCAGAACCGCAACATAGCCCTTGCCTAAATCCAGCAGCAATGTTGCGATGCCCAGCCCCTTTTTCCCGGTGCGAATAACATTGGTCGCGCCAATATTGCCGCTGCCGGTTTTGCGAATATCTTCCTTCAGAAAAATTCGCACCAGCAGATAGCCGAAGGGAATCGAGCCCAGCAGGTACGCGCACAGAATGATTCCCACGCGCGCCGCTTCGTTCATCAGTAGTTGGTTTTGCATCGCCATACAGTCTGCATAAGAGTGTAGCAGCGCATTGCGCTTACACCGTCTTCAAACTCCGCCGCACCATGTCCAGCGCTTGTATCGTGGCAAAGTTGCGCACACGTTCGCGGTCGCCGCTGAATTTCTTCTCCACCACCTGCGTCCGTTTGCTGTCGGCCAGCGCAATGTAGACGAGTCCCACCGGCTTCTCGTCCGTCCCACCCGTCGGCCCTGCAATGCCCGTGATGCCAATCCCCAGCGACGCGCCGCACTCTTTGCGGATGCCCTGTGCCAGCGCGCGCGCCACCTCTTCGCTCACCGCGCCATGCTTCTCGATTAGTTTCTCCTGCACGCCGGCAAACGTTGTCTTCAATTCATTCGCATACACCACCGCGCCGCCCAGGTACGACCGCGAACTTCCGCTCACCCGTGTCAGCCGTTCGGCCAGCATGCCGCCGGTGCAACTCTCCGCCGTTGCCAGCGTCAGACCGCGCATGTTCAGCAGCAGCAGCACAATTTCCTCCAGCGGTTCTCCGCCGGTTGAAAATATAAATTCCTCCAGCTCAATTTCCACCTTGCCGGAAACTTCCTCCACCCGCGCCCGCGCTTCTTCCAACGTCGGCTTGGTGCAGATAAAGTGCAGCTGAATTTCTCCCGAGTGCGAAAGGATGGTCGTCTCCACGTCCGCGTACTGCTTGTAAATCGGCGCGCTCCTCGCATCGGCTTCCGACTCCGGCAACATCGCCATCCGCAACATGCGGTGCGCAGTCTGCTTCACCGGAATCGTTTCGCGCAGCCGCGGCATTACCTGCTCAACCATCATCGGCTTCAATTCGTTCGGCGGCCCGGGCAGCAGCATCAGCAGTTTGCGGTGCCCGCCAAACACCGTGTCCAGCCATTGCCCGGGCGCGGTGCCTTTGCCGTTCGGCAGCACCTCGGCGCCATCCACCACGTCCGCCTGGCGGGTATTGTTTTCCGGCATCGCCATCTGTCGCGAGGCAAATCGTTTGTACAACGCCGTCAGCAATTCATTGTCGCGATGGATTCCCACGCCCAGCGCCTCGGCCGTCGCTTCGCGCGTCAGGTCGTCTTCGGTCGGCCCCAGCCCGCCCATCACCACCACAATGTCCGCGCGCCCCAGCGCAACACGCACGCCATCCACAATATGTTTTCTCTTGTCGCCCAGAATTGTTTTGAACTCCACCGCCACGCCCAGCTCGTTCATCTGTGCGGTCACGAAGAGGGAATTCGTGTCCTGCCGGTGCGGCGTCAGCATCTCGGAGCCAATGGCGATGATTTCGCAGTTCATGATTTTCGTCGTGGGTGGATTTTTACAGAAAGGAAATACTACCCCAGCTTGCGCCCGGCAATCGGCAACGCCAGGTGATACAGCGAGTCGCTGGTAGCCAGCACCATGCCGTCCTCGGCAAACGCCAGTCCCACCAGTCCCGAACCCGCCACCACCAGCGATGCCTCCCGCTGCGGCGTGATGCACACAATCCCGCGCTGCCCGCGCAGTGATGCCGCCACATACAAATTCCCGGCGATATCAAATGCCAGTCCCTGCGGCCGTCCCAGCCCGCGATAAAAAGTCGTCGCTGTGCCGTGCACGTCAATCGCATACACGCTGTCGAATCCTGAAGGCGTCGGTCCGGTCACATACAGCGTGCCGTCGTCGCCAAAGGCAAGGTGGTACGCGCTCACGCTCGGCTCCAGCGTGGCGTAGACAAAAATCTGCTGGTCGCGCGAAATTTTGAAGATTGTTCCGCTGCGGTCGCCCACAAATAAATTTCCCGCCGGATCAAACGCCATCCCCGTGGCCACGCCCATGCCCTGCGCGTACGTGCTCATCGCGCCGCTCTCGCTGATGCGGTACACCGCGCCTTCCGCCCGCGAAGTCGCATACAGATAGCCTTCGCTGTCCAACGCCAGTCCGCTGGCATTCATCAGCTCGCGGATAAACGGCCGCATCTGGTAATCCGCGCCGATGCGAAAAATAGAAACCGGCACTGCCTCGCCGCGCGATCCGGAAAACGTCGCGTAGATATTCCCCGCCGCATCAATCGCGGGGTTCGTAATCGGGTGCAGATTTTCCGCCAGCGGCACCGCCACCTGCAGCGTCAGCCCGTTGCTGTGCATCTCGCTGTTGTGTCCGTGCCAGCTGCCGCGCTCCACGCGCACTTCGCCGGTCACCGCGCCCTGCGGAACCTGCAGCATCAGCCGGTCCGGCCTGCTCATCAGCAGCGCTGCCGGCACATCACCAATATGCGCCACCGGCATGCCGTGTTCTTCCGGGCCCAGCATCTGGCCGCGCACTTCCACCACGCCTCCGGGCATGGCGGAGCTCGGCGTCAAGGTATCCAACTTCGGTGCGGCGGATTTAAGTTTCAGCAGCGACATATCTAAGCCTGAAGATACAGCGGAGCAGTGCCCTGCGGCAAACGCATTTGCGGAGTTTTGTTGATGCCGGGAAAATTATCGCGTCAGAGATAACGCTGCAGAATCTGCATACACAGGAAGGCGTACGCACCCGCAGCCACATCATCCATCATGATGCCGAAGCCGCCATGCATGCGGTCAAACTGCCGCGCCGGCGGTGGCTTCAGAATGTCGAACACGCGGAAGAAAATCAGCGCCAGAATTGCGTGTCCCCAGTCCGGCCGCACCCACAGCAGCGCAATCCACTGGCCCACCACTTCATCCAGCACCACCATCTGCGGATCGCCGCTGCCGTGCTCGCGCTCCACCACACTCGCCGCCGGTATGCCGATGGCCAATGCCACCGCCGCGCCAACCAGCGTGGCCACAAACAGCGCACTGCTGCTCGCCTGCGTCAGCCGCGCAAATGCCATCCACAGCAGCATGGCCGCCACCGAACCCCACGTGCCGGGGCCTGGCTTCATCCAACCCACGCCAAAATATGTGCCGGCAATCCACGCCCACGCCGTTTTTTTATTTGTGGAGTTATTCATCATCACTGTCCCGCCGCCTCATGCTTTCCACTTCCTCGGCCACTTCCGGGTCCAGGATCGGCGAACTGATTACATACGCGCCGCTGGCCCACTTGCCCAGGTCAATGCGTCGGCAGCGGTCGCTGCAGAAAGGGAAGTCCGCATCGCCGGCCAGCACAATCTCTCGGCAGGTCGGGCAACGCAGCGTAATGACTTTTTCTGATTTTGATTTCTTCGCAGCCATGGTCGTACTCGCAGCAATTAGATTACTCAATCACTCTCGCCACCACATCATAATCGTGCGCTTCGGTAATTTCACAGCGATGAAAACTTCCCACCGTCAGCGACTCATGCGGACCAAAATCATTGATGTAAACCTTGCCGTCAATCTCCGGTGCATGCATCGCCGTGCGGCCTTCCCACAGCATCGCCGTCTCGTCGCTCTCGCCTTCCACCAGCACGTCCACCACGCGGCCCACCCACTCCTGCTTGGCCTTGCGGCTGATTTTTTGCTGCACCTGCATCAACCGGCGGCGGCGGCTCTCAATGCTTCGTTGCTGCACTTTGTCTTCCAGCGCAATCGCGCGCGAACCTTCTTCATCTGAATATGCGAAGACGCCCAGCCAGTCAATCTTGGCCTCGCGCACAAAATCTTCCAGCAGTTTGTAGTCCGCTTCAGTCTCGCCCGGGAAGCCCGCAATGAATGACGTGCGCACCACCAGCCCGGGCACAATACGCCGAGCCTTCTCCAGCGTCTTCAGAAAAATATCTCCGCTGCCGCCGCGCTTCATCGCCTTCAGCACCGCCGGCGACGCATGCTGCAACGGCACATCCAGATACTTGCAGATGTTCTCGTGCCGCGCCATCGTCTCCAGCAGCTTCGTCGTAATGCGGTTGGGATACGCGTACAGAAAACGCAGCCACTTCAAATCTTTTATCTGCGCCAGCCGGTCCAGCAGCAGCGCCAGCCCGTCGGCCAGTCCCAGGTCTTCGCCGTAGCAGGTCGTGTCCTGTCCCACCAGCGTCAACTCGCGCACGCCGTCGGCTACCAGCCGCTCGGCCTCCGCCACCACACTCTCAAACCGCCGCGAACGAAACTTGCCGCGCAACTGCGGAATGATGCAGAAGCTGCACGGATGATCGCAGCCCTCGGCAATTTTTATGTACGCTGATGCGCGCTGTGTGGCCAGCAACCGCGGCGTCTCCTCGTTGTACAAATACTCCGGCAGCGCCGCCGTCGCGCCCTGCCAATCGCCGCGCGCAAATCGTCCCTGCTCTTCGCGCCGCTCGCCTTCCAGCCGCGAATGCGTCTTCACCGCGCTCGGTGCGCGCTCGGCCAGCTCGCCATCTTTCAGAATCCGAAACGGTGAGTCCGCATCTTGCGCCGGAGCAACCATGCCCGCCGCCAGCAGAATATTTTCCAGCTCGCCGGTGCCCACCACCGCATCCACTTCAGAAATATTTTTTTGGATCTCGTCGCGGTACCGCTCCACCAGGCAGCCGGCAACG